>JAEUIE010000065.1 GCA_016795155.1 Planctomycetia bacterium
TCCGCCTCCGCCAGCAAACGCTTCAGACGGGCGTTCTCCTTCTCCAGGTCTTTCGTAGCCGTCCGGTAAACTGACGCCTTATACGCTGTGTTAAGTTAGTGGCTTTCTTCGAGGGAGGAGAGCCACCATGGCGAGTCGTAATCAGGTGCGGCAGCAGCGTTGTCAAGCGGTGCTGACGCAGTACGTCTCGGATCGATGGGCAACAGACGTCTCCCAAGGGGCTTCTATCTAGCAATGCGTCGAAATCGGGGCCAGCTGTCGAAAAATAACCAAAATAAGCTACTCGCGGAGTTTGTCCTGCAGCCAGGCACGGGCGTAAGTCCATTTTTGCCGAGCTTCATAGACGGTAATGCCCATGGCTAAAGCGATCTGTTCGTGATGAAACCCGCCGAAATGCCTGAATTCCATGACCCGGGCGATGGTGGCATCTTCGGACGCAAGCAGAGTTAATGCCTCGTCGAGTGCCAGAAGCCGATCATCGGCAGTTGTCGCGGCAAAATCACCCATCTCGACACGGTGCAGTCCGCCTCCATACTTAAGTCGGGCTTTATGTCGTGCATGATCGACCAGAATGCGGCGCATGGCCTCGGCTGCAGCTGCAAAGAAGTGCCCGCGGCCGTCGAACTGCTGGTCACCCACCAGACGCAGGTACGCTTCGTGAACCAGCGCGGTTGCGTCAAGTGTGTGACCCGGGGCTTCCGCAGCCATGCGCGTGGCCGCAAGCTTCCTCAACTCGTCGTAAACGAGCAGGAGTAGGTTGGCTGCAGCTTGGCGATCTCCATTTTGGGCAGCTTCGAGAAATCGGGACACTTCGGACATGAGCCGAGTGTAACCACGGGGGTGAAAGCGGGCAACGAGAAAGCAGCGGTTGGGGCCATCAGCAGCGCCACCGGACGGCTACGAAACATCCCCTTATTCTTATCCTGCCAGTTGATGAGATATCTGATTTTCAGCTTACCTTTGGTGGTGTTAGAGTGCAAACACCTACCCGCTCTTCTTTTTGTGCATCGTAACTGAGTTCCTGGTGCTCTTCGATGGATTGCAGCCCTTGCCCAAGTTCCATACTCGTTATCTGCACGGTTACTAAGTCCGCGGGTTTGATTCGCTGCCCATCATGGCGTCTTAGGTGGCTGGTTTTCTGCTTTCGTTGTGTCTTTGCTGAAGGGCCAAGGAGAGTATCCACCACCAAGTGATGCAATAAGCCAGACGAAAAAGGTCAGTACGTTGCCAATCCATTGCTTTACACTTGTCTGCTTGGAGGTGCGATAACAGATGATGGTTACTGTTAGGATGACGATAAGTGCGACAAACACACAAAAAAGAAGTGCTGCAAATGCTTGATCCATTTCATGCCGCCAATCTACAAGAGAGAATCAGATCATACATCATTGCGATGACAGTTAATTCACGATGCTCACGACGATTAGGCCATCGTCATTTCTTTTATTTATTATCGCACACCTTCGGCGTGTGGTAATGCAGTTGCAAAGCTGAGTGGTAAAGTCCGTGACACTCGAAAATCAGTATTAAAGAACTTGAATCTGGGGACAATTTTGAAACGAAAGGCTGTACGCAGGTAAGAAGCAGGATCTACGAACGGTCCGCCACGCATCACTCGGTCATTATTTGGGTTGATTGATGTAATTTCTTCAGTATCGATGGACGCGAAGTTTTCCTTTGTTTGCGGATAGCGAAAATAAGCATCCTGGCACCACTCCCAATTATTGCCATGCATATCAAAAAGCCCCAAGTCATTTGGTTTCCGGCAACCCACCGGATGGCTCTTGTTCATTGAGTTTGAGGAAGTCCACGCATATTTGCCAAGCATTTCTACAGAATCCCCAAACGAATATGCCGTATCAGTACCGGATTTGCAGGTATATTCCCACTCTGCTTCAGTTGGCAAGCGATAACCTGTTCGCTTTAAGTAATCGGTGGACATTGTCATGCCTTCTGCATACTTGCCCTCATCATTTGGCACATAGCACCACTGCTCTTTTGGGATACCTTCCTGTTCACTCAGCCAGTTACAGTAAGCCGCTGCGTCATACCAGGAAACATTATTCACCGGGCAATTACCTGTTTGAGCATAGTCCTTTTGATACTGGTGTTCTTTTCGAAATCGGAGAAACTGATCCACCGTTACTTCCTTCGATGCAATCGCAAAGTTGCGGTCGATTTGTTTCCGATGGCGTTGTTCTCCCTCACCCATCCAGAACACTCCGGGCTTGGGAATGACCACCATCGTGTCACCCTGGCGATTGAGATACCACAGGCGCTTACCTTCTACCTTTCCAGTCGCCAACACTTGGTCGATTTTCTTCAATTCCTCCGACGCCTGCCACTGGCGTAACAGCCATTCTACCGCGCCATGAATTCCCGAATGGGGATCGTCTCGATAGAGTTTCAGTAAATAAGGTAGATGGCTTCGGCGGTCAAACTGGTGCAATCGATCCAGTCCATATTCCCCCAGGCTTTGCAGGATGGCTTGTTTGATAAAGGGTTCCTGCTCCTTTACCAACCGGGTGAGCAAGACATTGTGATCGACCCCAGCAGGGGCAAATCGGTCGATCAAGTAGCTACGCAGAGTAGGATCAGGACTATGCCTTAGCAGCGGCCAGACTTTCTCGCTCCTTTCCATTACCATCAAGGCTACGCCGATACTGGCTTGTTTCCTAGCGAGATCAACTTTTGAATCGACTGTGGCATTGACAGCGGGTTTCTCGTCTAACTGCTTTTCCAGTCGGGCAAAAGCCTCGGGGGTATCAAAAGCATAGGTGTCGAATACTTTGGCAATGAGAACTCGTGAAGGGAGAGAACGATTTTCATCAGTGATAAAGTCAGCCAGGGGAGGGATCAACCAGCGACGTACGCCCTTCAGGGCCTCCGTCCACGGGGCGATCACAAACGGTTCCTGGTTCATCAGCGTGGCCGCCACATCACCACTGACCTTTTCCCATCGTGTATCGTCAGGGGTAAACGCAGACAAAGCGACAGAAGCCCGGAGTCGCTGCCCCGGTTCGGTTTTCGGGTTCTCCAGCAGTTTCCACCATCGGTCGGTGAGATCAGCTTGATGCTCGAGCAAAGCACCCCGTATCAGCACGGCTTCCTGTGGCTCTGCCTGTAGCATTCTGTTCGCAAGGTATTCCACCTGACCTGCATCCGTCGGCAACAGGGCGAGGCTGGCACGCAATTGCTTACGCGGGTCGTTCTCCTTCTCTGCCTGGGCATAGGCTTCCTGTACCAAGGGATTCACCCAGCGGCGGTATCCTGTCATCTCGTTGACAATCCCAGGCACATCGGCAATGGTCGATTCCAGCAGGCGATCCCGAAGCCGTCGCGCCTCCAGCCGCCCATAGCCTTCCCAACTTCCAAGCCCAATGAGGGTTAGAATCACAGCAACGAGTAGGCCCCGCAACACATGATAACGACTTGCCTTCGCCATCATCTTTTGCTGAGGGATCGTCCATTTCTTCCTGTTTGTCAACCACCGAATACTGGCCCATTGCCAGAGCGATGGGAGTTGCCGATTCTCCGGGCGAGCGTTCCAGACACCAGCCCGATCTGCCAGCAGGAGTTCGGCACGGCCCCGCCGAGTTTCCTTCTGTTTTCGGGTCAGCCATTCCCGCAAGGAATGAACAAGATAATCGTGAGTGAGTTGGTAGTACTTATGACCTGGTTGCGATGACGAGACCGAGGACTCCTCTTTGCCTTCTGGATCAGTGGGAGTAATGAGTCGTATTTCACTATCGAGAATACGAATGAGGTCATCAAAGTCTTTCGGACGGTTGCCGTAGCCCGACGCCTCCAGCAATTCGGCATATGATCTCATGTGGCCTTTGATGTCACTGCCGGTTTCAGGTAATAGGGCTTTCAGGTCGGCCCGGGCAGCTTTCTGGTGATAGCGATGTTCCGGAGGAGCACTCGCTGCACTGAAAGTCTCTTCAAGGAAAGTCACACCGACTCCCTCGGTGCCACCAACAGCCTTCAGCGAGGCGGGTGTCCATGCTTTACCTTTCATCATCTCGGCAAAGAGGGCCAGCCGCACGCAGATGACTTTACCTTCCTGAGCTAAGCCGTTCACAGCCTGTTCGAGAAACAGTTTCTGATCCTTACTGGCATCGGTGGCTGTATCCGGCAATACACCGAATGCTCGTCCAAACGCTGCCAGTACTTTCTCTGCATGACGAATCGGAAAGAGATCAACCGCAGCTGAGTTCTGGCCTTCAACAAGGCGTACTTCCAGCTCCCGCATGAACCGTGTCGCCGCCATCCAGAAATCATCGCGCACCATGACGATGCACTGCACCCGTCCGCCATTGCACTGCCGCAGAGCTTGCACCAGGTCTGTGTTCTGCTCTTCCTTCTTCGCATGCAGCCACTGCTCGAACTGATCGAGAATGATGACCACTTTCTTACCCACAGGAATGCCCTGACCTCGCCGCAACGCCGTCAGCGTTTCTTTCAGGCTCAGTTGCTCTGCCAGTGCAGGACAGCGTTTGCGCAAGCCGTTGAGTAGACGAGTCTCTGTTTCGTCAGCAGTGGCTTCCACGTAGACGGCAATGACACGATCGGATAACCGAGGCAATAATCCTGCCTTGACCAATGACGATTTGCCACAGCCGGAAGGCCCATAAATCAAGCCTACGCTGAAGGTATTGTCAGCATCAGTTTCTTCGATCCGAGTCTTCCAAAACCGCAGGCTGTCCGGCAATCCATCCCGGTCACGTGGGCCGGGGAGCAGTTCGAGGAAGAAGTCGGCATCGTGGGCATCGAACGAGCGCAAGCCTTTCGGTACGATCTTGATGGGCTGGTGATCCGAGGTTGGCGTGATCGAAGACGTGCCGGATCGGCCAGATGCCATGGCCGTGGATGTTGGCTGCAAGATTGGCGTAATCGCAGGGGTAGTCAAGTCCGTTGCATTGTTGGACTGATGGCTGATAGTCTGCTCGGCCAGAAAGTGCCGCAGGTCATCAGCCATGTCCTTGGCGGTCGTGTAACGCTCCGACGCTCGTTTCGACAATGCTTTCAGGCAGATACGCTCCAGTTCTTTCGGGATGTTTTCATCGTACTGACGGGGTGGACGTGGCTCGAAGCTCGTCACCTGTTCCATCAAGTCCACTTGCGAGTCAGCACGGAACGGCTGGCGCCCCACCAGCAGTTCATAGAAGACCACTCCCAGGCTGAAGATGTCGCTGCGGCCATCCACACGGTGTCCTTCGCCACGGGCCTGTTCCGGCGACATGTAAGCAGGCGTGCCAGCATAGCGAGGCCCCTTGCCGACATCCTGTTCACGCAGAGCCAGGCCAAAGTCAGCCACGAAGGGCTTGCCTTTTTTGTCGAGCAGGATATTACCCGGCTTGATGTCCCGATGCACCAGCCATTGCTTGTGGGCATGGTGCAGTGCCTCCGCCACCGTCGCCACCAGTTCCACCGCTTCCGTGATGGATGGCCGGCTCTGTTTGAGCCTCGAAGCAAGGTCGGTACCGTCAATGTATTTCGAGACCACAAAACAGGGACAGTCCCCGGTGCTGCCTACATCATATACTGGAACGATGTTGGGATGATCGAGGTTGGCAACGGTACGGGCTTCCGTCAGGTACGCTTCAGCATCTTCCGAACGATCTACCAGCGTGCGATGTGGCACCTTGATGGCCACCAGCCGCTGCAACTGGTCATCATGGGCCAGATACACCAGCCCGAAGCCACCCTTGCCGAGTACTTTCTCAATGCGATAGCGCCCGATCTGCGACGGGGGGCCCGCAGCGGGATCAGCAGCAGGCACTGGTGCGCCACCCGGCTGATAGGCACCTGTGAGTTCAGGGTCGTGCATAGATCAGTTGGCTCATCGACTAAGGGGTTTCGTCAATGTGGGTATTCTAATGGACGGTGCAGGACGTGAGCACTAGGAAACTGATCTACCAGCAAGAATGCTGGAAGATGAATCAGGGTAATACATGGCAGCTTTGAACTTGGCGTTCTCTCTATTCTGCGGACATGCAACTTGTTACCTGTCCCGCTCGAATTAGTCTTCTCCCAATTCTTCATCCCTTTACACGGCAACTCGACTGCGACTGGAGCCATCAGCAGCGTCACCGGATGGCTACGGTCTTTCAGACGCTTCGCCTGATCGATCTTCACGCCGCCATATTTCTTACGCCACCGGTAGT
>JAEUIE010000066.1 GCA_016795155.1 Planctomycetia bacterium
CATCGCGTCCAGGCTGGCCTGCGGATCGGCACAAACAAACACGTTGATCTGTTGCGCTACACTGCCTGGCTGGTGCATCTGCGTCATGCCCCCAAGTCATCCTCTTCGCAAGACCATCATCCCGTAGTTGATCTGGAGCAAATAGCAGCAGATGGTGCTGCATTGGCCTCACAGGGAAAACTGAGCAGAAAGCAGGAACTGGTATTGGGAGCCTTGCTGACTGAAACCAATTTATCACGAGTAGCCGACCAAACAGGAGTAGGACGTACGACGATTCACCGTTGGATGAAAGAACCGCAGTTCCGATCAGCCCTGCGTCAGACACGACGTGAGCTGGTGGAGTCAGCGATAGGCCAGCTACAGGCAGCATCGGCACAGGCAGTTGAGACGCTCATTACGGTGGCACGCAAAGGGCGACGCGATGGTGATCGCGTGCGAGCAGCCATGGCACTACTGGATCATGCTTATCAGGGCCTGCAAGAGCAAGAAACACTCCACGGCGTACCGCCCGTAGACTCGCCTTCACCCATGTCCTCTGCGGATGTCGTTGAGCTGTTGGGCACTCGTCTACGGCAGCTGGATCGAGCTCATCTATCAACTCCGGAGAAGGCTCGCTTAACGGCCAGCCTCTCGGATGCCTTGCTGCGTGCCATGGGAGTCGATGTCCTGGATAAGCGTCTGGAGGCGCTGCAAACGGTCTTGCTGACCAGGAAGAAGCAATCATAAACAGAAGCGATTCAGATAATTACCCTTTGTTTCAGATGGGAGAGAGCAGTGATGAAAACCACATTGGCTTATGAATGTCTGACCCCGGAAGAACGGTTTCGACTTATCCTCGCAGCAGGAAGTCGCAACGATGATACGGAACGTGAACGACTGGCCAAGGCAAGTCAACCTCGCACTGTATCGATGTCCGATCACTGGCCGTTTGCTCAGGCATTCCTGGAACTGTCAGACTTTACTTATCTGAAACTCTTCAACCTGGCAGTTACCTATCTCGATTGCCTGCTTCATCAGAAGGCCGCCAACAGTAACGCAAGTGATCCTGCTGAAATAGTCAATGAAGATAGATGCGAACATCTCGACCAGTTTCTGGTGCTAGGCTATCACCTGCGAACCTATTACGCTGGTTGGGAGTTGTTCTGTCAGCAAATGAGTCTGCCAGCTCAGTTGCTCTGGGAGAAAAATCCTGGCTTTGAAAGGTTGCAACAAGCACTGGAGTTATGTCAGGAAGCTGCATTGACGGTGGAAGGTTACCACGCATGGATGTGCCGTCGGCATTCGGTCGAACCGCCATCGGTCAGCAGCCTGTGCCGTGTGCCTGAGATCATCCAACAAGAGTATGAAGAAACCTATCAGGAGCGAAAACGCTGGTGGCTGGGCATGTGCTAATTGTAAATGGAACACTTTGTATGAGAAAAAGATGAATCCTGACAGATTCGATTCAATCGGCTTGTCGAAAATGGCCATAAAACAAGGGGTATTCGCATAGATTGTCGATCTTCGATTCGTTTGGAACACTTCTGTCACTTTTTTGAAAGTGTTCCATTTTGTTCCATTTTGTTCCATTTGCAGGAACATAGGCGGGGCGCAAAAGCCTGAAAAGTGTAACAAAACGTAACATTTTGTAACATTCTCGGGGTTACGGTACTCGTTTGCAGCCTGCTGTTTCGCTGCGGTGGTGTTGGGGTTCCCCAATATACACACCATCGAAAAATCTTTCCAAATTCGGACTGCAACATCAGCTAACACTTTGAGCTATTATGCGACATTACTCAATCAATTGCAACAGCGGTGACATTTGAACAAATCAGTTCAAGTTCTGATCCACTACGAAAGGAAATGGTGAACTTTAATGAAGGAACTCTGATTCCCCTGGAAATCAACACGTTACATTCTTGTTCAAGAGATACTGAAACGCCCTCTCTCCAACTGTCTATGCACTCGTCCCCAATCGTGTGACCCCACCCCTTCAGACAAGTTGCGAGAACATCTGAAAAGGTGATTGACATTTTCTTACCATCCCAAGACGGCAAACCCGAATTTACATCAACAATTACTTTCATACTTATGGTACGTTGTTCAGGGCATGAGCAATCCCATACTAATTCCAAACACACCGCGTCATGGAGGAAGGCTGTCTGACTCAACAATAAATCTTTTGTGATTACCACCCTGGTTCCCCTGGCAGTGGCGTATCCAAGGGCAAATGACCTCGTTCGCCAGTTATGTGAATATGTGTTCGTCCTCTCCATCCGGGCATTCCTACTTCGCCAACATCAATACGACCAAGCTCTTCAAACCTGCCATTATTAATTCGTCCCCAACTACCAGTCCTGTTCGGATTCTCAATCCAACCTAAATCCATAGCTCTCTGTCCGAAACCATCAAACTCGGCTTTTTCAGCCGGGGATAGATTTCTGCCTCCCATTCCTCTTGTCGGGTGAGTTGTTGACCCAAGCCGCATCGCCCCCGACTCACCCTTGATAAACCGTTGTATTGCCTCCCAGATATCCTTTGAAGTCACCTCTTGAAGCGCCTTGCCCATTGCTCCGATGTTCAGAATCAATTGGATGTCATGCAAGGCTTGCAGCAATTCCCGTTTCTGCTCCTCGGTGAATCCAGATTCCATTATGATAGTTTCGGTAGCCGTGTTATGAAACCTGCCGGTGAACAGCCCAGCCAGCTTGGCGGCTATGCTTTCCAGGGATTGTTCCAGAACAACGCCGCCGAGCACCCCTCCGCTAATGACAGCCAGGCCGCCCATGGCCACATCCTGAATGAGACCGATGCCAGAGATGACCCGAACAACACCTGTATTGGCCGCTACTTGGGACTTGCCCCAGCCTTGCTCGTATTCTATCTGTCCATTGCCGTTGACTCCTTTCAAGTTGATAGTGCCGATACCAAGTGCTGCCCTAAGCATGTCTCGCTGCGCCTTGGAGAGCTTGAGACTGCCGTCGTTAAGAGCTGCCTGGATCGTAGCTAATACCTGTGGATCGAAGCGTAGACGCAGTTCGCCGAAATCATTGCGATCCACATAGATGCCACCATACCCATGGCCGTAGCGATCCGCCAACTCCCTCAGAAGCGCACCCAGGGCCTGGGTTGACATCGAGTTGCCGTTCTTCCAATCGTTGACGAAAATGCCACTATTAGCTTGGTAAGTACTAGAAGTCCATTGTCTTCTTCCCGTGTTCCCTTGCTCCGGCTTGTCGCTGTAACTCGAGATCACTCCAGCGCTCAGGCCATAATACTCCTGACTCTTCGCTGATTCAAACTTCATTGCCAGCGGCATTGGCGGCGCTGGCACCTTCTTTACATCCTCGCCACTATCGATATGCGTCTCCAGCGTGGCACCGGTCATCGTCGTCAGGGGCAAGCTGTCGGTGGTGTAGGTCAACGTCCACGGCGCGGCGAAGTCGATACTGACTTCATACTCATCCAGATCAGCAGTGTGGCGATACTCCATCGTCTCATCGTAAGTCAGTGTGGCGTGGCCCCAGTAGTTGGATATCCCCGTTTCTTCGCTTTGATAAACGCCAAAGTAATCACCGGTGTCATCGCGCGTGAAGTTCTTGCTGTACGAGCCATAGACAAATGTGTCACCAGACGTTGCACCCGCTATCGACTCCGTGCCCGAGCCGGATCGTTCCCGCTCTTTGTCCCAGTCGTAACGATGGTAGGCGGACGACGGACCGCCAAACTTCATCGTCTGCACAGCATAGGACTCAGCAAAGCCCACATTCGTGTATTCACCATCTTCGGTGTAGCTGTTCGTAATCGAGTAATCATCGAAGACGAAGCTGTAGCCGCCCGCACCATCAGGCTCCGAGTAACCATATTTTTCTTCTGCCAACGTGATGGACACATTCCCTGAATCATCCCGCTCGCGATGGTGGTCATATGTGTAGGTAGCGGTAATTGTGGTGGAGACGAAGGTCCACAACTGCCACAGATCAAAGATCGATTCCTCTTCGTAGCTGGTACCCTGCGTCACCGTGTTGATGGAAGTGTAACTGACCAGGCTCCACGGATCAGTCTCTGCCGGATCAAACGACACCTCCGAATACTCCTGCATCGAGTAACCATTGGTGATGGTCACATCCGAAGAATCGTAACTGTAAACCTCGAAGTCCGCATGATCCCCTTCGTAGCTGATGACATAGCTGCTGCTGTTGGTGATCGTCTGGGCTGCTTCGCTGAGCGTCTTGTCATACACCACGCACGCCACGCCGTTGTACATCGACCCCAGGTGCTGCTTGTTGATAAACGTCGAACTGGTCTGGTTGACGTTGACGCTGGAGGTGATCTCCCCTTCGATGTCGCGATACACCCCGACCAGCCCGGTCGTGTGATAGCCGGTGAACACCGATGTGAAGCTGGTGCCTCTGGTCACGCTGTCGGTCGTCGTCGCTTGATAGGTCGAACTGATGAGCGAGAAGCTGAAGTCCTGCCCTGACGAGGTGCCTCGAATCACGCTGTCATATTGCTCATTCCTGGCGGAGCTGGTGAGGTCACTCTCGATACCGGTCAGCGACTGGGTGAACTCGGCGAACCACTCGACCAGCACAAACCCCGTCGGCCTGTTCAGATCGTTCCAGCGGTTCTGCGTCGCTGACATATCACTGATCGTTCGGCGGCCATATTCGGTTGCCGTGAACATCGACGACTCAATCGACGAGATAGCCGAGGTAGTCGAAGAATAATGGGCATCGTAAGCAATGGAACTGTAGCTATACGAACCGTGCGAATAAACGCCCTGCTCGAACCGGGCATCGGTCATGGTGCTGCTGCCCGCCGTGACAATCGTCTGCACCGAAAGCTGTATCGTATCGTGCGTGTGCGTTTCGTTGTCTGCCGTGTACTTGTCGCTCGAACCTGAATGGGCCCAGTTGTTGACGCGGTGGTTGTACTCCGACTCCTCGAAGTTGAGCTCATTCTCCCGGACCGTGGTATACGAGAACGTGACGGTTGCTGTCTCGATGCTGAAGTAGGTGGCACAGCTGAGGTTATAATCCCCTTCGCTGTAGGTGCCATACTCGTAGCTGGTGCGGAACTGCTCGGCAATGGTTTCCTTCACGCCTGTCCGAATCGCTTCATAACCAAACGTCACGGTTTGCGAGGAGTCGTTCGTCCGGTCGTCGGCTTCGTATTCATAGGGCCCGCCGAAGAGTTGTGGCACATTCAGCGAACTGCTGCCCGTATCGTCCGCCGCTCCCTCGGTCTGCGTAATGGTACGGATGAACTCGGTTTCGATCTCCTCTTCCTCGGCATACTGCTCGGCCGTTAACGTCACGCGTGATTCGTAATAGGTCAATTCCGTGCCCAGGTCAGCAGGGATGTTGCCTTCCTGCCGCAGGAAATAATCCAGCTCGGAATAAGCATGGCCGGTCGTCTCGGTGTTGAAGGTGTACAACGCACCGCCATCCGTCAGGCCTTCCCTGACGGAGTTGCCCGAACCGTTCTGAATGCCTCCACCCGTGTCCGAACCGCTACCGTTTTCACTGGTATGGTAGCCGAGCGAGCTTTCGGACATCGTACCGGTGAGCATCTGCGTGAAGTTCATCGTCGCCAGGCTCTTCCCGCTGGAACGATGGGCGAAGCTGGTCAAGCTTGTCGAGAAGTTGGCATACTGGCCCAGCGACGAATAGGTCTCCAGTCCGGAGGATGCACTGGTGCTGGCGGTGTCGGTCACCTGCAGCAGACTGTTGAGGTAGGTAACGACGCTGTGGCCGCTGGATGAAGACGTGCTCGAACCGACAGCACCATCGCCCGGATCGGAGTTCAGGCTTAACCCGTTGCTGTCGGGCATCGCATCCAGTATGCGGTATTGATCGGTGTTGACCAGCGTATCGAGCGACGTGGCGGTTGCCAGCGATGCGAGGGTGGCAGTCGACTGGTAAGCCATGCTGGAGTAAGAGTACTCGCCATCGGAGTATTCGCCGAGCAAGCCGTTGGAATAGTGGTAATCGGTCACCTGTTGAGCCGTGAACGTACTGCGCGATTCGTTGTGCCGGGCCAGCGTGGCAGTCGAGTTGTCAAAGTAACCCACCAAACCCGAATGACGGGAGGAGTTAAAGTCGAACCCGGTGGCGGCTCCGGTCAGTTCCAGCGATTCACTGTCGTTGTAGAAAAACTCTTCCATGGAGGTCATCAGCGAGGTCGAATGGTTCCTGACCTCAACACTGGTGGTGACCAGGCCTGAACCCGTCTCCTGGTAATTGATGCTGGTCAGCGACAAGGTCATATGGCTGGCGCTGCCATATTCATCGCGTGAGAAGGTGACC
>JAEUIE010000067.1 GCA_016795155.1 Planctomycetia bacterium
TATTAACGTGGCTAATGACGTGCCTTCCTTGGCACCACGCAAAGCCTGATCTCCTGATGTGTTGTGTTGCTGTTCGCAAACTACAACGTAACCTCTTGAGATCAGGCTGTTTAGATCAACTTAATTACCGGATGGCCTCTATACGCAAACCGTGGCACCCACCTCGCATGACTTCTGATGCATGGGTACTTAGTAGACATAGATCAGTTGCGATAATTTCGCACATAGCAGAGACACTGATGATGGTCAAAGAGCTTGGAATTGACAGGCTGAGCGTACTGGAGAAGCTAACTCTTATTGAAGAGATCTGGGATTCCCTGCCTGAGAATGTACAAACCGATGAAATACCTGAGTGGCATCAGAAGGAACTCGCTAAAAGGCTATCTCATGCCAAGGCGTTTCCTCACGATAAGAAGCCGTGGCGTGAAGCATTGGCACGGTATGGAGAAGTGTCGTGAACAAGTCGGTAAACCTGCGATCATAAGCAGAGGCCGACATTGAACAAGCCCATAACTATTTGGAGGAAATTCGCCCTGGACTGGGTAAACAATTCGTTGCCCGAGTCAGACAGGTATTGGAGCGTATCGCATCAATGCCTGAAATGTATGCAACAGTATTTCAGGATGTACGAGCAGTCAGGTTACGACAATTTCGATATGTCCTTTACTACATCGTCTTGACTGATTCCATCGACGTGCTGGCAGTTCTTCATGGTTCGCCTGATTCTTCTGTGTGGCAGGCTCGATTTCAATAAGCTCACTGGTCTCGCTTCTTTGCTTTCATCTCTTCGAGTTGAATCTCAACTTCGATTCGTCTTAACTTAACTGCCAGTAGATCAGATTTGGTACGCGATCCCGATTGATAGCCCTTTTCCGCATACCCTTCGAACTCTTTAAGCAACTTTAAGTGCTCCTCGAGCGATTTTATTTTCATGTCACTGTCCTTGGCGAGGGCCAGCCGGGCATCCAGCAACTGCTGTGATAACTGCCCTGATTCCTCCAGGGATGCCCTGCCTGCCCGGTACATCTCTTTCCAAATGTCCATCCGTTCCTCAGCCACCTTCAGCCGTTGTTGCTTGAGTTCAAGAATCTGTGGCGAGACATCGGGTGATGGGTTTGGTTGTGTGGACCCAGCGGGAACTTCCTGATGTGGGGCGCCCAGAACGAGAGAGTCTTTCAGTGACTTGTCCACCCGTTTGTAAGTGACACTCAGACTCCTGAATGCTTCGGTTGCATTGTTGCCTGGCTCGAAGGCCGTTGGGCTGCGGTTTAAGGGCGACTGGGGATTGGGAACGAGTTTATCGTCCTTGAGCATGAATGGCACTGCGCCGGAAATTTGGTAGGTGAATTCGTTGTCCTTGAGTTCATAGATGCCAAGCTGCCGTTCACGAAGTAAATTTTTGTTAATCGTCTCAGCGATATAGATATCTCGGTTAAGCTTGTCTGTACTCGAGAAATACCCTTGAAGCTTATCATTTGCGTCAGCAACAGAAACGATATCCAGGTCAATCTGCTTTGGTGTGGCAGTCTCATTGAGGGCGAATACGCTCGGAGGACCATCATGATGAGAACCTTTATGGATATACCTGCGAAGATACATGTTCTTTTTGAAGATCATTTCCTCGGCTGATTCAAGTTCATTAGTGACAGGGTTGCGTTCTTCCTTTCGCCAGATGCCTTCGAGGCGGTCGTAATCACTGGCTCGACGAAGAGTCAGATGCCAAATGTCTGGATCGTTTTCTGTACTCTTCGAAACATCCTGTGCATTTTTCTTTGGTGCAAGAACTATCTCGAATTTACCCTTCAGCAACTTGATGCTGCCACGTAGCTCAGCCAGTGTAACACTCGAAGGAGAAGCAGGGTCAAATGTCTCAAAGGGAATAATCTCATAAGGAGTGAAGTGTTTATAATTCGCAGGCAACACATCAAGCCAGTTATTGGAAATGAGCACCTGATTGCCTGCAAATCTCCAGAAACTCAGCTGGCTGAGTTTGACATCTCGCCCAGATCGCATGCCAGTCAGCAACCCTACCTCTCTGGCGGTCAGACTGGTCGCATTCGACTTTTCCATCACCCATTCACCCTGCAGCAGATCATGCAGCCTTTGGGGCTTTGCCTGATTCTGAGAAGGCTGTTTCCGTGATTCAGATGGTTGCTCTCTACCGTGCCACGCCCAGGCGCCGGTACCCACGCACAAGCATGCCAGCATAACCGCAGCAGCCATGTATTTCACTTTCGTCATCAGCATGGATGTCATTACTCCCTGGGCCAGCGTGATGGCAGCGCTGGCTGGAACCTGAGAAGTCTTATGCACGACATGGCTGGCCAGGAGCGTGGTAGCCTGTACCAGCAAGGCAGGCACCTGGGCTTCGAGCTTTGTCATCGTCAATGCGCCTGCGGTCAGCGTGGGAACGATGCCTCGCTTGAGCAGACGATCCTGCAATAGTTTCTTACCTCGTGCCAACCTACCTGCCACCGAGCCGAGTGGCCAACCTAGTTGCCTGGCTGTTTCTTCTCTGGATTGCCCCTGCAGTTGGCAGAGGATGATTGGCGTGCGGTATTTGCCGGGCAGCCTGTCGAGTTCTGCATCGAGCAGTGTAGCCAGGTCTTGCTGTTCGATGATCCGTGCAGGGTCGCTGGTGGTGATGTGGGAAGTCATGCTGGCAGCCTGTTGTTCGTGACGCAATCGACGTGCAGATTTAGCCTGAGCCTGCAAAGCAGTTCGGCGGGCAACCTGCACCAGCCAGCCTGCCACGCTGGGCCATCGCTCCATGCTTTGCCCCTTTCGAGCCAGCACCAGGAACGTTGCCTGGAAAACATCATCGGCCTGCTCGCCTGGGCCAACGAGTCGGCGAATGATCCCCAGGATCAATGGGCCATGCCGCTGAACCAGCGTGGCAAAGGCCTGCTCATCGCGCTGGGTGCGGAAACGCTCCAGCAAGGTGCCATCGTTCTCGTCGGTGCAGGCGAGATGGCGAAAGGATCGCAGATAGGAAAATACGCCGGACATGATGACCTAAAAAGTGAGCCAACACCTATCATGCCGCGCCGGAGGTGAAACAGTACAGAAATTTCGTGTTTTTATTCAGGCAAGGGAAAAGCCCGTGACAACAAGTCCACAGGCTGGAAGAAACATCATGCAGATCGGCTGAAGTTATTGTTCAAACTTAGCATTATTCCCTCTCCCCCTTGGGGAGAGGGTTAGGGTGCGGGGTTTCGTTTCATGGCGCAGCCTTTCATGCTTTTGTTCACACACCTATCATGAAGGGCTTCGCCATCAGAAGGATCCCCTCACCCCCGGCCTCTCTCCCTGAGAGGGAGAGGGGAGAAAACGATGATCCATTTGTAAGTTGAATTACGGCTGATGCAGGTTATGGCATTCCTTGCAACTGTTGTTGATCTTGCTGATCAGCGTCTTGGCATTGGGATGATCTTTCTTGCCTGCTGCTTCGCTGAGGGATTTGACATTCTTGGTGAGAGCTTCGGTCAGTTTCTTCCAACTGTCAGCCTCGCCTTGCGGCTGTTTTTCCTTGCACAAGGTTTCACAGAGCTTAACCAACTCTTTCGTGTTCTTATCAACATCGTTCCAGTTGGGATTATCCTTATCGATTTCCAGGCTGATCTTGTGACGAAGGCCTCCTTTCTTGAAGCCTTTCTCCATGATCTCTTCGATTTTGCCATGCATGAACATGGCACCAGCACCACCTATGACTACCAGGCTGGTTACAATCACCAGCATCAGTTTCCTGCAATTCATATCAGACTCTCCTGCACTTGGGACTACTCATGGGATAAGCATCTGACGGGATGTTGTCAATGCGGATGAGGGGTCATGCTGCAGATGAGTCAGTTTTCAACAAGCCGTAGAAAGCTTGATCTTGAACAGTGCCTGCTTTGATGACGTGTTGTCGATGGATGCCCTCGAGCTTGAAGCCTGCTTTTTCGAGTACCCGTCTGGATGGGTGATTATTGGCCATCACGCCGGCGTAGAGTTTACGCAGGGGGAACTGTGCGAAGGCCCACTGGGCGAACGCTTTCACACAACTGGTAGCCAGCCCCTTACCCCAGAATGGTTCAGCGAGCCAGTAGCCTATTTCTGCAGTGCCTGTTTCGATATCGTTCTGCAGACATAGACCCATGCTGCCTATAGCGTGCTGTTCAAATTCGATGGCGAAGTTGCAGAGAGGGTTTTCCGAAGAGGCACATTCAATCCAGGCTTTGCCATCTGCTTCGGTGTAGGGAAAAGGCATGCGGTTGCGGAGATTGATCCAGACATTGCGGTTGTTGGCACAGCGAACCAGGCTGGCCAGATCACTATGTCGCCAGGGTCTGAGGAGGCAGGGTGGTGCGGGGATTTTCATGCATTATCCATAAGCAGACAACATGCATTATCATGAATGCTGAGCGAGAGACAGGTTCGGTGTTCTTTTGCGTTTGGTCAACCACATCAGCAAGGCAGAAAACAGCACGCCAGCGCAGAGACCAAACAGCGGATACCAATTGGATATGGGGTTGTAGTTCCAGTAATCAAAGTATCGTTCGTTGCCGATTACCAGGCCGTTTTTTTCGGGAAGAGAAAAGGCATATCTGATGGCAGATGATTTTTTGCCTTCAAGCCCTGAAATGCTTCCGTGAAGTTGGTTGGTTTTCCGGTCGAACAACAGTAACGAATCTGCCTCTGGCCAGCATTTATCAACGACATTTGCGAACGTTGCGCCGAGTTGCTTCTTGAGCCATACTCGTCGTCGATCGAATTTGGAAGCAGAATGTATCAAGCGAAAGTCCTTGTCAGCCAGATGATTGAAGCCTGACGAAGAAAGACTGACTTCTTTCTCCGGAACTTCCTGAAATCCGTAATCCGTTCGGACGAAGTATTGCACGGTCAGTTTGTTCCCTACTGGGTTGGTGAAATTTGAACGTAATGCACTAAACGATTGCCCATCCGATGACCATTCAAGATCGGACACATAGCCTTCGATCTCAGGTAAATGCTCTTCGTTTTTAATGTCATACAGCTGTAATTGAGTGACAAGTTGAGCTTTATTTCTTCCCGAAGGGTCAACACAACACCGGTAAGCAATACGTGCATCGGGGTTCACGTTGAAATATAATTCATTAGTTCTCTGCCATTTGATACGGATTGGATCAACCGTCTTATCTAGCTTCCAGACTGTAATTTGTTGGTAGTCTCTTGCCACAAGCGTATTATTTTTCAGAAACACATTGTCCACCATCCGCTCCACCCAGAACCGCTTCTCCACCTTCCCCGCTTTCCAGTCGAACAGGATCACCTGCTTTTCTTTGCTTTTCTTTTCATCGTAATGCGAAGCTGGAAAGACTACATATCGCTCATTATCACTCAAAACACATTCCCGTATCTGTGCGGCACTGGCATCGAGCAGTTCTCTGGTAATGGGGATACGGAACTGTTCCACACCTGTTTCTGGTTCCAACCCAAAGAGCGACTGTTTGCCTTGCGAAGTGACTTCCGCGACCAGCAAGGTGGAATCGTTGTTGACGTAGCCCAGGGGTTTCACCACATATTCTGCCTGGTAAGTCCAAACGGGCTTCTGGACAGGCAGCAATTTCCAGCCTGCAAACAGCCCCAGCATGGGCAGAATGACCAGCAATATCCAGCGTAGCAGCTTCCACATGGAAGCCATCGTATCAGGATTATTGAACTATGCAACAACGTATCATGTTATGCACCATGCACTTGGGTGGAATGTCAATTTAATGCTTCAAGCACTTTTCCGTCAGAGTTGGCGTGAAATTCGGGCTGAACACTGCTAAAATCACCGTAAATCCCTTGCCAGCAAGGTGTATCATTCGCACTATAATCATTCGCGACTGAGTACGCCTATTTGCATTGAGTGAAGACATGTCAACATCCGCTTTGAAGAGTTTAGGGGCAGAAACCCGCAAAAAATCGGGGTCTGCCGAAGCACGCCGACTGCGTCGGACAAAACAGATTCCCGCTGTCGTGTATGGACACAAGGAAGACAACGAGAACATCAGCATCAGCCACGATGATTTCGGGCTGATCGTTCGCTACAACCAGCGCATTATTGATGTGGAAATCAAGGGTGGCAAACCCCAGAAATGCCTCGTACGCGATGTGCAGTGGGATGTTCTGGGCAAGGAAGTGGTACACGTTGATTTCGAACGTGTTAGCGCTGATGAACGCATTCACCTGAATGTACCTATCAAGCTCAAAGGCAACGCGATTATTCCCGCTGGTTCGGTGCTCAATTTCCATCTGCACGAATTGGAAATTGAATGTACTGCTGCCAGCATTCCAGAGCAGATCACAGTCAATATCGCTGAGCTGAAGCAGGGTCAGGCGATCCATGTGAAAGAACTGGAATTGCCTGCCGGCGTAAAAGCGTTGACCGATGCCGATGAAACCGTGGTGGCGATTGTCACGCACGTGGAGAAGGTGGAAGCCACGCCGCTGGAAGGTGCAACGGCTACCGAGCCTGAAGTACTTACCGCCCGCAAGCCAGTTGAAGGTGAGGAAGGGGACGCGAAAGACGCCAAGAAGAAATAACATCATCCTGGTGGTAAGCCTCATCGTCGGAAGCGAGTATGAAGATCGTGGTGGGGCTGGGAAATCCGGGATCGCAGTATCAGGGCACGCGGCATAATGTCGGTTTCGAAGTAATCGATATGCTGGCCAGCGGACCTGGAGGCGGCAGATTTCAACGCCGGTTCGATGCCGAGCTGGCGGAGGGGCTGGAAGGCCTGGAAAAAGTGCTGTACCTGAAGCCACTCACGTTCATGAACCTGAGTGGCCGCTGTGTCAGAGCAGCCTTGGATTTCTATCAACTGCCTGCCACGGAACTGCTGGTGATCTGTGATGATGTGAACCTGCCTCTGGGCCAGCTTCGCATGCGAGCAGGCGGATCAGCAGGCGGGCACAATGGGCTGAAGGACATCGAGAAGCACCTGGGCACACAGAACTATGCCCGGCTGCGCATGGGTGTCAGTGGCCCCGGTCGATCCGACCTGGCTGACTACGTCCTCTCGCGGTTCAAGCCGGGAGAAAAAGATGTAGTGAACGATATGGAGATTCGAGCAGCTCAGGCAACAGGCTGCTGGATTCGTGAAGGTGTGGCAACAGCGATGAATCGCTTCAACGCACCTGAGAAAGAACCGAAACCGAAAAAGCCTCGACCTCCCCGTGAGGAAAAGGACACAGAAAAACAGGACAAGCCAACTGAATGAACACACTGTGCGGCTGAAAAGCTAATCCCTCTTCAGTCCATTTCCTACCGCACGGTTATTTTTGAGGAGACGCGACGTGGCAGGCGAATTGTACGAAATGCTGATTATCTTCGATGCCAACAAGTACAACAGCGATGCTGCTGGCACCGTGGATGCAGTACACCAGATCATCACCAAGAATGGTGGTGAAATGGTGGTGAGCCGACCCTGGGATGAACGCCGGTTCACTTACCCGATCAAGAACCAGAAGAAGGGTATGTATTACCTGCTCTACTTCCGGGGCAAGGGTGAAGTGGTACACCCCATCGAAGCTGACCTTCGGTTGAGCGAAACCATTCTGCGGTACATGATGATCAACATTCATCCGAAGCTGCACGAACAGATGATTACGATTGCCAAGGATGAACATGCCGCGGTGGCCCTGCATGCACCAGGCCTGGCAGAAGAAGATATCATGGGCATTAACGTCGGAAGATAGTTTCCGATTTCGCGGCTTGTACAGCTTGCGATCGAGCAACATCACGCTTAGGCTAGGTTCATGCAGATAGTCACATGACGGAGTGCCGCGATGGCTAACTTGAACAAAGTGATGTTGATTGGTCGCCTGACCCGCGACGTGGAAACCCGCCAGTTCTCCAATGGTGGCAAAGTGGCCAAGTTTGGCTTCGCCGTCACCAGTAGCCGGAAGAAGAACCAGCAGACAGGCAAATGGGAAGATGAACCCTGTTTCCTGGATGTGGAAGTATTCAATCGGGGCGAATTTGGCAAGAAAGCCGACACGGCTGAGCAGTACCTGTCCAAGGGCAAGCAGATCTTCATTGAAGGTCACCTGAAGATGGACAGTTGGACCAGCCAGGATGGTCAGAAACGAAACAAGCTTGTGGTGGTATGCGAGAACTTTGAATTTCTCGATGCCCGCGAAGGTGGGAATTTCAGTGGTGGATCGCGTCAGGGTGGTGGCAGCAATCGTGCCCAGTACGATGTGCCTAACCCCGATGAAACACCTGATTCCACCCCCAATTTTGCACCCGATGGCGATAAGGAAGACATCCCTTTTTAACGAAACAACTGGTCTCGCTGACCACTTCCAACAACCTTTAACGTGTGAATGAATCATGGCCAAAGCAGCAACCGCACCCAAGACCGAAAAGAAAACCAAAGCCAGCAAGGCTGCGGAACCGAAGAAAAAACTGCCTCAGAAAAAGCAGAAGCACAACCATGTGCCTCGTGGCAACCACGGTGGCATGAAACTGATGCTCATTGAAGACGTACAACACGTTGGCAAGGCAGGCGACGTGGTCGAAGTGAAGATGGGCTATGGCCGCAATTTCCTGCTGCCCCGCGGCCTGGCTACCTTCGTCACTGCTCACAACAGCAAGCTGCTCGATCTGCACAAGATCAAGGTGCAGAAGATGCGTGAAGCCAAGCTCGCCGATCTGCGTGCCATGGCTGAACAGCTTCAGCGTGTCAGCATCACTATTCAGTCAATCGCCAACGAAGAAGGCCATCTGTACGGCTCCGTGGGCGCTGCTGAAATCGTCACAGCACTCAAGCAGCAGAATCTGGTCATCGATCAGGAAGCTGTCAGGCTCGAAGGTGTGATCAAGGAACTGGGTCTGTACGAAGTGAAGCTCGTGCTGGCGCCCGAGATCGAATCGAACATCAAGGTGCTGGTCATCAGCCAGACCGAGAAGAAGTAATCCATTCGGAAAAGCGAAAAAGGCCGCTGAGCAACTCAGCGGCCTTTTTTTATTCCCTCTCCCCAATGGGGAGAGAGGAGAATCCCTTATTTCTTCTTTGCTTTCTTTTTGGGTGCATCAGCTGGTTCGTTCTGACAGCAATCTTCTTTTTCACAGGCAGTAGGGTCGCAGCCGTTTTCTGCACAGCAACTGCCTGCGCTGCAGCATTCACCCAGCAACGTGGGCGAAGTAGCCATGGCAATCAGCGGGTTCATCGGAATCATGCTGGGCAGGGTGAAATCCGGGTCGAACGGAATCAGGTCAAACCCGTCAATCAGTGCCTTGGTGTGTTTGTTGAATGCTGACAGGGAAACACCGAGCTTGTTCGCCAGATCTGCTTTTTTGTAATGCAATGGCAATTCGGGGTCGTGCAGAAAGTTGACAAACCCCACTGCCCCGACGATAGCAGCAGCCCAGGTATGTAGATCGCCCTGGCGTGCCGGCGAATTCTCCACGCACAGTCCCCGGGCCATGACCCGGCACATGTCACGATATTCCTGGTTGAGCAGTTCCTTGCAGAACAGATCGGTATGCTTCGTCAGGTCTTTTTCGAGCGTTTTCAGTGAATGCAGTTGCCCAGCCGCTTTGGCTTTGACAGGTTTGCTGGCTTGTTTCTTCTTCTTGACCGGTGCCATGATGACTTCCTGCTAGAGTTGCTCTTACAGTACCATTTCACGGGCTGTTTGACAGCATCAACTTCACTCCAACCGATTTGTACAATGATATCATCATTCCATTGAGTTACTTCATTCATGACTGCGCCTATGCCCGGCAAACTGTCTGCCGTTCCCGATCAACAAGGTCGTTTTGGCCCGTTTGGTGGCAGGTATGTGCCTGAAACGCTGATGCCTGCCTTGGAACAGTTGACTCAGGCTTATCTGCAGGCCAGGCAGGATCCTGCATTTCAACAGCAACTGTCGCACTATCTGTCGAACTACGTGGGCCGCCCTACACCGCTGACTTTTGCTGAAAGGCTTACCAGGCAGGCGGGTGGCGCTCGCATTTACCTCAAGCGGGAAGACCTGCTGCATACCGGCGCACACAAGATCAATAACACCATCGGCCAGGCGCTGCTGACGTTGCGTATGGGCAAGACGCGGGTGATTGCCGAGACAGGTGCCGGGCAGCATGGCGTTGCGACTGCCACCGCGTGTGCACTGTTTGGCTTGCCTTGCCGGGTCTACATGGGTGCAGAGGATGTGCGTCGGCAGAAGCTGAACGTCTTCAAGATGCGGGCGATGGGAGCGGAAGTGTTTGAAGTAACCACCGGCAGCCGAACGCTGCGTGACGCCATCAACGAAGCCATGCGCGACTGGATGGGTTCCGTGCGGGATACGCATTACATACTCGGCTCGGTGGTGGGCCCGCATCCTTTCCCGCTGATGGTGCGTGATTTTCAAAGTGTGATTGGCCAGGAAGCCAAGCAGCAGTGTTTATCGCAGCTCGGCAAGTTGCCTGACATGGTGATTGCCTGTGTGGGTGGTGGCTCCAATGCAGCGGGCATGTTCTACCCATTCATTGATGATGCCTCGGTGAAGATTATCGGCGTAGAAGCAGGCGGGCGAGGTGCATCGCAAGGTGAACATGCATCAACACTCAGTTTCGGTCAGCCTGGCGTGTTGCATGGTACATTCAGTTACGTGCTGCAGGATGAAGATGGCCAGACTGCCGATGTGCATTCAGTTTCCGCAGGGCTTGACTATCCAGGAGTGGGGCCGGAGCACAGTTACTGGAAGGAATCAGGCCGGGTGCAATACACCTATGCTGATGATGCAGCGGCACTGGAAGGATTCCAGCTTTGCAGCAGGCTGGAAGGCATCATCCCTGCCCTTGAGACATCGCATGGCGTGGTGGAAGCAATGAAGCAGGCAGCACGTTTGCCAAAGGATGCAGCAGTGGTAGTCTGTTTCAGCGGCCGGGGCGATAAAGATTGTTATGAAGTGGCGAGGCTGTTGGGACAGGAGGCGGAGTAACCACGAATCTGTGCTTCACTGGGATCCTTATGATTCAGATGCATTCATTTCTCATTCTGGTAGTCTGCTGCATCGGAATGTTTCACGATGAAGAAGATATCTATGAATTTATCCCTTCGAGCACGAAATCAAAATACCACTCAGTTGGAATAAGGGATTGCCTCGGTACCATCGACGCTGATGGCAATTTCAGGCCTAATTTGTCAGATTTGGAAAAAATGATAAATGCATTTAAACGCAAGCTCCCACGCTCCCGCATGGGTCCATCAAATCTTATTGAAAGAAAACACACCAAGGAAAAAGTCTACGAAAATCGATCCGGCATCCTAGTGCCAATGGTCTTTGACGAATACCGTGGATTGATTCCTGAAGTTGGTGGTAAGATCATTGATTTCAAGGATTACCGGTACAGTCCCGAAGCCCGGCGAATTTATAATCTGCCGGGGAGATTTGTTAGAATTGTCAGATAAGCAGTGCTTACACTTGAGATGCTCTATGATTCACATGCTTTCTTTTCTGATTCCAATTGTTTGTTGCATCGGGATGCTTCACGATGAAAAAGATAACTACGTCTATGAACCAATCAAGAGATCAACACAACACAATGTTGGTAAGAGGAATTGTTTAGGCACCATAGACGCTGATGGATGTTTCAGACCAGATTTATCAGAATTGGAAGAGATTATTGAATCTACCAAGCGTAAGTTGGTGCGTACTAGTATAAGATCGGCTCCGCTCACGACCGCCAAGCAACCCAACGAAAAAGTTTACGAATACCGTTCTGGCATCCTCGTGCCAATGATCTTTGACGAATATCGTGGACTGATTCCCGAAGCCGGTGGCAAGATCATCGACTTCAAGGATTATCGGTACAGTCCTGAAGCACGACGGATTTACAATCTGCCGGGGAGATTTGTCCAAGTTCCCAAATATAAGCAATGATTCGGAATGATCCATGCGGCGTAAGTATTTGATCCTTGGTTTGGTGATAGCCCTGACAGGTTTCCTGGCCTGGTGGTTCTGGCCGGTGCGCGCGCTGACACCACAACTGCTGGACCAGATCAAACCGGGCATGACAGCTGATGAAGCCATCGCCATTCTCGGCAAGCCAACTTCCGATCGTTATCTTCGTGACGGCCTGGGCATTGACCGAATCATTGTCGAAGTGGATGGCAAGTCGGATTGGCAAAATGTCGTCATCTTCCGGCCTCAGAGTTCCTGGAATTCCTATCTGCAGGTTGCCCGGACCGAGGAGTTTCCGGGAAATACCTGGCAATCGGGTCAAAGTCATTTCTGGATCGACCAGCATAAGCTGCTTTGGATCACTATCGATAAGCAGAAGAAGGTAAAACAGCGAGGCCTGTGCGATTACACCGCACGGCCTGGGGAAATGAGCCAGTGGGCAGACCGGAAACTGAAATCGCTTAGCCCACCAGCACCCCCAGCTAAAACAGCTCCCGCACCGTTGCCTAATCCGTTTCCCGAGGGTGAATACGTTTTCGAGTGGGATACCACCATTCGCGTAGTTCATCCGGTCATCGACATGGATTGTGTCGGAACCATTGACAAGAATGGCACCTTCGTTGCTGATCTGATGGATGTCGATAAGGCCATTGAAGCATCGAAGAAAGGGACCAAGCGAGAGCTAAAAGATATTCCCAGGCTGGTGGAAGCGAAACAACCCAACGAAAAAGTCTATGAGTTTCGAAGTGGCGTATTGATACCGATGATTATCGATGCCAAAGGGCGGCTGTTGCCTGAAATTGACGGAGAGATCATCGAATCGAAAGACTATCAGTACAGCCCCAAAGCCCGCCGCATCTACAATCTGCCAGGCCGATTTGTTCCAAAGGCAACGGGGAAAAGTTCCTAACGACAGAACCCCCTCACCCCCAACCCTTCTCCCACCCGGGGAGAGGGGAGAAAGTGAAATGGCACCGTGCCTAACTGCTCAAATGCAGTTTTCACATCCGTCGCTTTCATCAGCGTTTCGCCGACCAGAATGGCCTTGATGCCGGCAGCGGCGAGGGTTTCCACGTCTGCACGTGTTTTGATGCCACTTTCACTGATGACGGTGCAGGAGGCGGGAATCTGTTGAGCCAGCGCAAGCGTGTGCGACAGGTTCACTTCAAAAGTATGCAGGTTGCGGTTATTGATGCCGATGAGCGTAGCGCCAGCAGCCAGCACGCGAGGCACATTAGCAGCTTCGTAACATTCCACGAGGGCATCCATCCCCCACGACTGAATCTCCAGAATCAGATGAGCTAGCGTGGCATCGTCAAGGATTTCTGCAATCAGCAGCACCGCATCGGCCCCTGCAGCTTTCGCCTGCAAGACCTGGTAGCGTTCCAGAATGAAGTCTTTTCTAAGCAGCGGCGTATTGACCTCGGCGCGTACTTTTCGCAGGTCATCAAGACTGCCTCCGAAATGGGGCGTATCGGTCAAGACGCTGATGCAGGCTGCACCACACTCGGCATAGGTTCTTGCAAAGGTAATAGCATCGGCATTGGCCTGGATGGCTCCTGCTGAGGGTGACTGGCGTTTGACCTCAGCGATGATGCGAATGAAATTCGTTTCTTTCAAGCTGCGATGAAAACGGCTTGGGTAATGGGTAGTGACAGGCTCGACTTTGACAGATGCCAGCGATTGCTCCAGGGCACTTTCACTGAGCTGGGCGCGAGCTGCCTTGATTTCCTCACGCTTGTCGCGAACAATCTGGTCAAGAATCGTAGGCATGGCACCGTTCTGGAAGATGGAATCAGCCGCATGTTGTTCCTATCACAATAGAAGATATGAAGTTTGAACGGGAGGCGACGAGAGATGATGCCTGAACAACGCAATGTGCTGGGTGGTCCGCTGCAGATGTGTTCTGTCGCTCCCGTGACGGGATTCTATCGCACCGGCAAATGCGAAACCGGGCCAGATGATCATGGCCAGCATTGTGTCTGCATCCTTACCACGGCAGAGTTTCTCGCCTACTCGAAATCGCGAGGCAACGATCTGAGTACGCCGATGCCGGAGTATCGCTTTCCAGGGTTGCAGCCTGGCGACCGGTGGTGCCTGTGTTCGGAACGGTGGAAGGAAGCCTACCAGGCGGGCAAGGCACCGCTGGTGGTGTTGGAAGCAACGCATGAATCGGTGCTGGAGATTGTGCCTTTGGAAGTGTTGCAGCAGTTTGCTGCGACGGGCATCAGCAAGCTGCGCGGGGATATCAGGCCGAATTAAGTAAACCCGCAAAAGTAACTATGCAGTAAATTGGCACGGTTAGCGTGGGTACACGCAAACCGTGGCACCCAAACCGTTGATCTAAAATGCGAAATGCAGTTAGCAGGTCAGGCGGCCGGTGTAGTTGAAGTCCATTGAGAGAGAGGTGACCAGAGCCACCAGGTCGATCAGTTTGTTCTGTCGATCCTTGGGCTTGTAATGCAGGTCGAGAGTTTCGGCGCGGTCAGCGAGTTTGTCAACAATGGCTGATACCTCGTCGGTTTCGAGCGTTGTCCAGCGGACCACCCGTTCTGAAAGGAGCAGTCTCTCATCCTGAATCAGGCTGCCTGCTGGCTTGGTGATACGGGAACGGAGCACCGGAAACACCTGGCGGAGTTTGTCATCGACATACCCCTGGGCTTCGGAGCGGTAGCGCTCGGCCTGTTTGCCATAGTGTTCAGCCAGGGTCCAGGGCATTTCCGAAACAGGCTGATAATCGGGGCCATCCTGACGAAGAGGTTTTACCCCCCGAATCTGCCTCATGAGATTATCAAGGTAATCGAGTTTCTTGATGGCAGGCCAGTAGCGGTACTTACGCCGCCAGGATGAACGAGGTGTCAGCCAGACTGCAAAGGTCTCGGCAAAGTCTTCATCCGGATGTTTCTGTGCGTAGGTGCGGCCCCATTTGTGATGGGAAATATGCCTGACAAATTGCCTGCTCATCGGGTTAGGCAGGTAGTGGTCGCGATAAGGCTTGAAGAACTTGCCAAACATCTCGGTCCAACCATCGTATTCCCAGAGCCGGTAGGCATAGTTCAGGGCATGGCCAGCTTCATGGCGGAGCAGCATCATAACGAACTGTTCATCTTCCAGTTCGCCAGTTTGTTCTTCTTCAAGCCGGGCGAGTCGCCGATCGGTAAGGTAAAACGGAATGCCAATGATGGGAACTTCATTGGGGCAGCCCCAACCATCGGTCAGGTAACACCGGGGCTTGAAAACAATAAGCTTGCTTTCCAGTTCCTTGTACAGCCTCCTGATGCAGTCATCGACATTGGAATCCTCGATGGTGAGGCCCAGATCACAGAGCCTGGTCTGCAAGAGTTCATAGCGCACGGTCTCCCACCCATTCACGACCGATAAGGCTCGCAGGGCGGCAGGACTCATGGGCAGAGACACCTTCCAAGGCTGAACGAATGCGTCCAGCAGGTTAATACAGGCTCCTGTGCTCCACACACAGGGTCGATGGCTGTTTCAAAATAACAGGTAACCAGTGCAAGTCTAGAACTATTCTATCAGCCTGACTGGGGATGCAGTCAAGGTGTACATGCACGGTTCGTTACAACATCTCATTGGGGAAGCATTTGGAGCAATAATGAAAAATAACTGCAACTTTTTCAACGATGGAATCACCGCATATTTCATCATAAGTTTTTGTTAATAAACAACTTGCGTCCAATTATTGAATTTAACGCTGGATTCAACATTTTACAGAATAGTGTTAACACTTTTTCATCATTCAAGCCATGTAAGAGCTAAACAGCATTAATTCTATAGTGACAATATTATTCTAATAGAGTACATTATAGCTTGTTTGAAGTACCGCATTACTCATCGCTAGAAGCATCGATGACATGAGCAAACAAGGCAACTGCAACCACTTCATCTGCACGGACATGGACTTTGGAGCGGTTGGTTTTGATGCCTGAGGTTTTCGCAGCAGCAACATAGTTTTCACGTGTCGTAGGGCTGTCACGAAAATCGTGCAGGTCAGCATTTTCCAAGGTGAGAAAGTCCTGGTCTACCTTGACCAGTTTCCCGATACAGACATAAGGACTGCGTAGATCAAGCACGACACGCTTGTTGATCAGGCTGAGTAGAGTTTCCATTTGTTTACCTGCTGGAAGGCTGAGCTTCATTTAATATCGTATGCTTCACCTGAAGAGTGGCTCGGTTTGTCCTGATGAGAGGCATGGAAAGACCAGTATGACGTCAGTGGAACGGATTATTGATCGTCAGGACGCGCTGGCTCATGCTGTAGATCATCTCTCACAGGCAGCTGTCATCGGTTTTGATACCGAATTTGTAGGCGAACAGTCGTTCCATCCCGAATTATGCCTGATCCAGGTTTCCACTGCCGATCGCCTGATGCTGATCGACCCCCAGGCGTGCGACAAGCTGGATGACTTCTGGGAATTGATGACATCCGGGAAAGTGGAAGTGGTAGTCCATGCCGGGCGGGAAGAGATTCGTCAATGCATTCGGGCTACCGGCTTGCCACCGCAAAAGTGCTACGACGTTCAGATTGCAGCAGGATTGCTCGGCCTGGGCTACCCGCTGGGGCATGCAGCACTGGTGAATCAATTGCTGGGTGCCAACCTTTCCAAATCGGAAACACTGACAGACTGGCGTACACGACCATTAACGCCACAACAGGTTCGCTATGCCTATGATGATGTGCGTTTCCTCATACCGCTTTATCAGCGAACGCGAGGGAAGCTGGAAAAACTGAACCGACTCGATTGGGCTAAAGAAGAGTTCCAGCGATTGACCGTCATTGCAGCTGATGAAGCTCCCAATAACCTGGAACGCTGGCGGAAAGTGAAAGGGACCTCTTCGCTGCACCCGCGACAGTTGGCAGTCCTGCGTGAAATGTTTGCCTGGCGACAGGAGCGGGCAGAAGCACTCAACCGCCCGGCACGTACGTTAATTCGCGATGAAATCATGGTCGATCTCATCCGTCGTGATCCGAAAACAGTTACCGATCTGCAGGGTATGCGTGGACTGGGAGTCGCACGGCGTGACCTCGAAGGTCTGCTGGCAGCCATGGAACGAGGCAGAAAAACACCGAACGATCAGTGGCCTGTGTCGCCTCCCAAGGAAACCGAACCGCCACAACTGTCGGTGCTGGTGGAATTTCTGCAGGTGGTGCTGGGGCAATTGTCCCTGCAGATGAAATTGTCTTCCAGCTTGATCTGCACCGTCAGTGATTTACGCAACATCATCAAACGAGCGATGGGTGAAAAAACCGGGAATACGCTGCTCAATGAAGGCTGGCGGCTGGCACACGTCCGGCCGTTTCTGGATGCGGTATTGCATGGCCAATATGCCATGCGAGTTGGCAAGTTGCAGACCAGTTCGCCGTTAGAGTTTACCGGACCGGAGTTGCCTCTTCACCTTGCCCAGCCTGCTGAAAAAGTGCAGCCCTCAAGCTGAACTTCGGCTTCTTGAGTGAAACAAACTTCCATTCAATTGAATGCTTGACCTGCGTGTTGATACAGGGTCTAATGCATTGCCTACCGTTTAGCCTACCTTGAGGTTTTGTAATGTCTCTCCATTCGCGTCGTGATTTCCTTCGTGACAGTTCGCTGCTGGCTGCTGCATCCGTCTCCCTCGCTCAACTGAGCTATGCCCAGGACGATAAGAAAAAGAAAGAAAAAGAGATCGTCAAGAAGCCCAAGGTGGGTGCCAACGAACGGATACGGGTGGCAGTGATCGGTTTCAATGGCCAGGGAATGGGGCATATCCGTGGCTACTCCGATATGCCTGAAACTGAAGTGGTCATGCTGTGCGATGCTGATCAAAAGGTTTCAGAGAAAGGCATCAAGGAAGCGTTGAAGTATCAGGACAAGAAGCCTGAATATGTGCAGGATTTGCGTCGGGTGTTTGAAGACAAGAACATCGATGCTGTTTCCATTGCTACGCCTAATCACTGGCATGCCCTGGCGACCATCTGGGCGATCCAGTCAGGCAAAGATGTGTATGTTGAAAAACCGGTGAGCCACAATGTCAGCGAAGGCCGGCGGATGGTCGAGTTCGCCCGTAAAAACAACAAGATTGTGCAGACGGGCACGCAGAGCCGCTCGCAAGGTGGAATGAGACAAGCGATTGAGTTGATTCATTCAGGCAAGATCGGGCCAGTCAAGCTGGCGTACGGCTTGTGCTACAAGCCACGTGGCAGCATTGGAAATGCCAACACTTCCGTCAAGATTCCCGAGTCGATTGATTACAACCTCTGGTGCGGCCCAGCACCGATGGATCCACCTGTCCGCAATTCCGTAGTCCATGGCCCGGTGCATTACGACTGGCACTGGTTCTGGAATTATGGCAACGGCGACCTGGGTAACCAAGGCATCCACGAAATGGACAAGGCCCGCTGGGGCCTGAATCTCAAGACTCTGCCTGATTCGTGCTGGAGCATTGGCGGCCGGGTTGGCTATGTGGATTGTGCAGAAACCGCTAACACGCAACTCTGTTTCTTCAATTATGCCAAAGAAGGATGTCGGCTGATCTTTGAAGTGCGTGGGCTAAAGACCAACGACTATCGTGGCTCCAAGATTGGCAATATCTGGGTTGGCCCAGAGGGTTATGTAGTCAGCAATAGCTACTCAGCAGGCATTGCCTACCGGCCCGATGGTGAAAAGATTGCCGAGTTCAAAGCTGGTGGTAACCACTTTGCCAACTTCATCAAGGCAGTAAAGAGCCGCAAGCACACCGATCTGAATGCTGACATTGAAGAAGGCCATCTCTCCAGTGCCTTGTGTCACTTGGGTAACATCAGTTACCGGCTGGGACACATTGCCAATGCTGAAGAGCTTGCCAAGACGATGGATAACCCCAAGAGCCTGGGCATGTGTGATGAAGGCGCTGATGCCATCGTCCGCATGAAACAACACCTGGCTGACAACAATGTTGATATCGCAGGCAAACTGCGGATTGGCAAGCCTCTTGAACTGGATCGTTCCACTGAAACCTTCAAGAACAATAGCGAAGCCAACACGATGCTGACCCGCGAATACCGCAAGGGGTTTGAAGTGCCAGCGTCGGCATAAGGGTTTGGTGCATTGTGGCAGGGTTATTCATGTACTCATGTATGACCCTGCGAAACAACGAAGTTATTGCACATCCAGCAGGGTCATTCGGAGTACCGAATAACCCTGCCACAGCTATCAAGCCTTCTCTTTAGGGGAAGCAAGCTGTCAATCGCATGTTGCCCTATTCCGCTTTACGGGCCAATTCTACTTCTTTCACTTTCACATTACGAAACGCCACCGGGCCGTGGTCGCCCTGGAGCAGTATCGGGCCTTCGGACACTTCTTTGCTTTGCCGCCAGTTGGAACCGGTGGGGAAACGCATCTCGATGTTCTCGTGAATGATATCCCCATTCATGACAATTTTGACAAAGCAGGCTGGTTCCACTTTCTTTCCCTGCTCATTGAACCGGGGAGCGCGGAAGGTAATCTGCAAGCTCTGCCATTCGCCTGGCTTCTTGCAGTTGGCAACGCTGGGAGGGGTGCCTCTATCAATGGTGTGATAGCGGGGTTTCGGTTCGCCACGTGGATAGACGCCTCCACAATCGGAACCGGTCAACTCGCTTTGTTTCTTGCCGAAGCTGTCAAAGAGTTGAATCTCGTAGTGGCCTATGAATTTGACTCCTGAGTTGGATTTCTCACCCATTATGAAGTCGCAGGAAAATTCGACATCCTTGTAATTCTTTTTGGAGATGAGGTTTCCCGTGCGCCCAGTGGGGCCGTTGACGATGATCGGACCGGTGCCGGGTTTGCCTTCCAGAAGCTTGTTGTTGCCCGGCTTCAAACCAACTTCGGTAGTGTGATACCATTGGCCCGATGCACGCCAGGCTGCAAAGCCTTCGCTACCTGACAGATCAACCCAGGCATCGTCGCCAGCGTATAACAAACAACTCAGAAGAATGGTAAGCAGCATCGGGGGTACCCATTGTCAGATAGGGACTATAATGTTCTTAGATTACTCTACCTTACCCTTACAAACCAGCGGCGAAATATGATGATTCGACTGATTGTTCTCATGGTGGCTGTGCTGTTTGTTTCAGGCTGCGATCAGCTTCTGGGGCATTCGATCAAATCACAGAAGACGGGGCCGGTCAGCACCAGCCATAAGTCGACGGCTCCGGCACATTGATTTATTATCGTGCAGTCTGCAGTTTGATCAGTGAGCATATAGTGCCAAAACATGCAGCGGAAAGTAAACTTTGCGTGATTACTGCTGTTATCGGATCTGCAACGAAATCGATACGGTTCAGATTGACCGCGAGCCAGGTCTGGACGGGAAGCAGCAAAGAAATGGAATCCCATTCCGAACCTTTCACTATCATCGGTAACCACAAAAACATAGCAACTAAGAACAAACAGGTGCAAATACGCGAAATAAATACGGTCCTGCTGATGGCAGAAATCAATAGCCCTATCAGACAAAAGAATATCAGTTGACTGGAATAAGTGAGCAGCAATGCGAGAGTTACACTGATATTCAACACGAAAACGTTGAGCAATGTAATCAGTATGCAGAAAAGCAGCAACCAACGATATCTCCAGAGAGCGCCAACAGCAAGCTCAAACACCAGACGTGCGTGCGACCAAGGTAAGGTCAGCAGTATGAGCCATGTCTGATTCTTCCGTTCAGTTACAATGACAGAGGATGCACGCAAGGTTACCGTCATCATGAGTGGAACGAGAATGATCTGATTTAATACACCCAAATAGTAGACAAATTCTGCCGATCTCGTGACTGATGCAGCAAATAAGAGTGCGAGTATCATTGTTCCATCTATCAATATCACCAGCAATGTGGTTATGAATAAGCCTATGGATGAGGGAAATCGGGAACCTTTCCAGACTAGAGGCCAGCGAGAATAGATGGTGGATTTTCGATTTTTTACTGAAGCATCTGGTTCTACTACTTCAAGTACCTGCTGTTCTTTTGTATCAAGGTCTGAATTAACTGCAGGATTACGAATGACCTTAACTAATTCAGTTTCCAGAGATTTTAATCTGGTATTGAGATCAAATTGTTCCGAAGGAGATTTACTGGCATCGAAGTCTCTGGTGCGCTTTTCGAGCATCTTGACTGCTGCTCCGAAGGATCGCGCACCCAGCCACATGTGCATCAGAATGATTGAGAATGCCAAGACGGCAAAGATCCAATCTCGGTTTGCCAGCGAAGTTGCCATGAGGATGGCGGACAATGGCCAGGCCAACAGATATCCCAGAAATGTTCCACCCACCAGAAGCATGTAGGATGAAAAGATTGCTCTGCCTACCGTTTTTTCCTGTACCGAGCAGTAGATGGCATGCATGCCTACTGCCAGCATCAGGACTGCCGCCAGAAGGGAGTGCATGATGACATTGAAGATATTCACGCCGCCAAAAAGCTGCATGAGCGCAAGGATAGGAATACCGGTGATCAGCAAGGTAAGCATCGGCGCCAGGCGGCCCATCATTTTGCCCCGCAGCCATTCACCTGTAGTCAGATAGGTGGTAAGCATGATGGACAACGTGCCCTGCTGTCGTTCTTCAATGACAGCTCCGCACACGAATATCGGAGTCAGGAAGGCAACTGCCAGGTATTGAAAGAGAAGATAATTATTGACATTCCGTTCGCTGAAGTAAGCAGCCTGCTTCTGGGTGATATCAGCAGAGCCAATACTCAGATACATCTGCAGCAACAGAACCAGGGCAAACAACACACGAGGCAGATAGCTCCTGATCTTGCGAATTTCGCGGAGCATCTCCCAGTAAAACAAAGGCCCCAGCCAGCTATCCTGCCGTGGTGTTTTTCCAACAGCAGGGAGCGAGACGGGGCTTGAGATATCTGGCTCAGGTGTCATACGTGACAGTATGACACACTCAACCGAAAGAGGCTATAACTGACCACATTTATCAATGACGACTTTGGCCTTGGTTGCACCGCTCTGGCTGCCCAGGGCTTCCATTTTCTTGACAACGTCCATGCCTTCGACCACGGAACCGAAGACGACGTGTTTGCCATCAAGCCATTCGGTTTTCACGGTGCAAAGGAAGAACTGCGAGCCATTGGTGCCTGGACCTGCGTTAGCCATGCTGAGCACGCCTGGGCCGGTGTGTTTCAGCGTAAAGTTTTCGTCAGCGAATTTGGCACCGTAGATGGATTTCCCGCCGGTACCGTTGTGGTTGGTGAAGTCTCCACCCTGGCACATGAAATTGGGGATGATGCGATGGAAACCTGAGCCTGCAAAGCCAAAGCCTTTTTCACCGGTGCACAGGGCACGGAAATTTTCTGCAGTCTTGGGCACGATGTCACTACGTAGTTCGACTACAACGCGGCCCAAAGGTTTGCCATCAGCTGTAATGTCGAGGTAACAGCGAGGAAGTGCGGTGCTCATGTGATTCTCTCAAAGGTGCGATAAGTTACATGGTGTTTATAAGAGTTGAGATGCGAGAAGCCAGCAGCTACGCAGGTACACTGATAAATTCAGTTTTGCGTTGAATGCGTTTCATCAGCCCGGCGAGCACCCGGCCTGGGCCGATTTCGTAGTAGGTGCCAACGCCGACAGCCAGCATGGCACGCATCGTTTCTTCCCAGCGAACCGGACTGAGTACCTGCTTGACCAGTAGATCACGAATCTCGGCAGGGTCATCGTGAGGCTTGGCATCGACATTCGACCAGACGGGTATCCGAGGCTTCTTGATATCCACTTCAGCAAGTGCCGCTGCCAGTTGCTGATCGGCTGGTTTCATTAAATCGGTATGGAATGCACCCGCTACACTCAGGCGAACCACCTTGGCACTGGTTGCTTCGGCAAGTTTCACTGCTTCATCCACCGCTGCAATATCGCCTGAAATAACGGTGTTGCCTGGGCATAAGAGGTTGGCAATTTTGACCAGGCCTTTGCTGGAAGCCTGTTTACAGATTTCTTCAACCTGGGGCACTTCGATCAGCAGAATGCTGGCCATCGAACTCGGAGTTGTCTGGGCAGCAGCCTGCATGGCCTCTCCGCGTTTCTGTACTAGACGCAAGCCTTCTTCGAATGTGAAAGCACCGGCGAAGGTCAGTGCTGTGTATTCTCCGAGGCTTAAACCCGCAGTATGGGTACATCGATTGATAACGTCTGCCGACTCTCCCCTGAGCTTTTCCAAGGCTGCCAGGCTGGCGACGAAGATAGCAGGCTGACTGACATCGGTCGCGGTCAGCTTGTCGTCCGGACCGAAAGCACACAGGCTGAAGAGATCGTAGCCCAGCACCGACTGGGCACGGTCGAAGAGTTCCCGAGCGGCAGGCAACTGGGTACACAAATCCTTAGCCATGCCCACAGCCTGGGCGCCTTGACCGGGGAAGAGAAAGGCGAGTTTCGACATTTCATTCCTTATCGTTCTGGGGATCAGTCGGTTGCTGAGTCAGTAATCTTATGATACTGCGTGCCACAAATTTTTGATTTCACGATGTCGAGGAACTGGTTGGCAAATCCCGGTGACAGGATTCTGATACCAGTCATGTTCGCCACCATGCCGGATCAACACACAACCAGCTTGATGGAGTATCTTGATCAGGTCAACACGTTTCATGCTACAACCAGTTCATCGATTTTTCGAATACTTGGAATTTCTCCGCTAGTAAGGTCTTTATACAGCGAAAGCAACTGACGTTTCAGATCTTCCAAATCGTCACCCTGCGTCAGATAATCAGGATAATCCACGAAGTAGCCGATGTAGCCACCTTCTTCCTGCCAATAAACATAACGAGCGGTTTTCATGATGTTATTTTACTTTTACTAAGTACCTGTTGCAACTCAGAACAACTTAGAAGCCCACGGAGTACAGTCCGTGGGCTTCTTGAAATTACCCCGCGTAACTCTTCTGTGCAGCGGTGATGGCTGAGCCCAACGTCACGGGGTGGCCCATTTCTTTGAGTACCATTTCCAGGCCTGAGAGGGCTGCCAGCACGTCAAAGAAATCGCAGTAACCCATGTGGGCCAAGCGAAAAATCTTGCCCGCCAACTGATCCTGTCCACCAGCTATCTTGAGGCCAAACTGTTTCTCAGCTTTGCTCAGGAGTGCTTTGCCATCGATTCCTTCCGGCACCTTGACCGCGGTTAATCCATCGGCGGGTGGATTCGCAAAGAGTTCCAACCCTAATGCAGCAACACCTGCCCGAGCAGCAGCAGCCATCTTCGCATGGCGTTTCCAGACGTTTTCTATGCCTTCCGCTTTCAGTTTCTGCAGGCTGACCCGCAGGGCACGAATCAGTGTATGGGCAGGAGTAAAAGGCGTATCGGGGTCTTTGAGCTTGCCGAGGTACTTCTTCAGATCGAGATAGAAGCCACTGATGCTTTTGTTCTCTTCTATCTTCTTTTTAGCCTTGGCACTGACGGCGACAAACGCCAGGCCCGGCGGCAGCATCAACGCCTTTTGCGAGCCGGTGCACATCAGATCGATGCCCCAAGCGTCCATTTCGCAAGGCATGGTGACTGCACCGCTGATGGAATCAACAATCAGCACAGCATTGGTCTTGGCGACTACTTTTCCGATCGCTTCCAGATCGTGCTTGACGCCGGTGCTGGTTTCGGAATGAACGACGCAGACAGCCTGGGCATCGGGGTGTGCCTGCAAAGCCTGTTCAATCTGTGCTGGGGTGACGGCTTGTCCGTAGGGTGCAGTGACAGCAATCGATTCAATGCCATGTGCTTTCCAGACATTGTGCCAGCGTTCGCCGAAACGGCCTGCGTAGGCAGCAATGGCTTTGCCACCCCGGGGAACCGCGGAAACTTGTGCCGCTTCAACCGATGCTGTACCTGAACTCGTCAGAACGCAGACATCACCCGTAGTACGAAAACAGTATTTCAGCCCATCCAGCACTTCACTGAGAATCGCCTTGGCTTCTGGCGTGCGGTGATAAGGCACAGGCCGAGCCATTTCGAGCAGGGTTTCTTCGGGAACGGGGGAAGGTCCGGGTGTCAATAATCGAAACTTAAACATGCTTACTCCATGCAATACCACTAGGCTATACTACGTGAGACAGCCGGTGAGAGAGGAACCGGCCCGCAGTGAAGATTCGGACTCACATCCGATGATAAGGAGAGTGTATGGCTGGTGTGCCTTTGTTCCAGAGTGACATTCCGGGCTACCCGCGCAGGCAGGGAAAAGTTCGTGATGTATACGACCTGGGAGATCGCCTGGTGATAGTTGCCAGCGATCGGCTCAGCGCCTTTGACTGGGTGATGCCAACGCCGATACCCGACAAAGGAAGAATTCTTACACAGCTTTCACTGTTCTGGTTTGAGTATCTCGGCGTGCCCAATCACTTAATCAGTACGAACGTGAAAGAGATGCCTCGGGCCTTTGCAGATCGTGAAGATGAACTGACAGGCCGAACCATGCTAGTGAAGAAAACCCAGGTGGTGCCCATTGAATGTGTGGCACGTGGTTACCTGGCTGGTTCAGGCTGGAAAGAGTATCTGAAATCGCGAACGGTGTGTGGCATCCCACTGCCCGCTGGTTTGCTGCAGGCGAGCCGACTACCTGAACCACTGTTTACCCCTGCGACCAAAGCGGAAACCGGGCACGATGAGAATATCAGTTACGAGGTGATGGCCCAACAGGTAGGTGACAAGCTGGCTGCCACTCTGAAACAGAAGACACTCGATATTTATCAACGAGCCGCTGAGTATTCGCAAAGCAAAGGCATTATTCTCGCTGATACCAAGTTCGAGTTTGGCCTTCTGCCCGACGAAGAGGAACCGATTCTGATTGATGAAGTGTTGACGCCTGACAGTTCCCGTTACTGGCCGATGTCCAGTTATCAGACAGGCATCAGCCCGCCTTCGTTTGATAAACAGTTTGTACGTGATTGGCTGGAGACAACGAGTTGGGATAAAAACAGCCCGCCGCCTGCACTGCCTGGAGACATTGTCAGAAAGACTCGCACCAAGTACCTGGAAGCTTACGAAGTCTTAACTGGTAGAAAGTGGGAGTAATTCACGATGACCTGGTCCTGGCGGCTTGGTAAGATTGCTGGCATTGATGTCTATGTGCATTTCACCTTTCTTATTCTCCTCATTTGGGTAGCAGTTTCGCACTACCTGCATGAGGGGAGCTTATCACAGGCACTAGGTGGTCTGCTCTTTATACTGTCTCTGTTTCTCATCGTTGTCCTTCATGAATTGGGACATGCGCTGGCAGCCCGGCGATACGGTATACGAACCAAAGACATTACTCTCCTGCCGATTGGAGGCGTAGCCAGGCTGGAACGCATTCCGGAGAAGCCGAAGCAGGAACTGGTTGTTGCCCTGGCGGGGCCGCTGGTAAATGTCGTGATAGCGGTATCACTTTATCTTGGGCTGATGCTCCGAGAAGGTTTTGCCTCCTTCGGCGATACCATTCGTGTGGGTGGCAGTTTCATTCAACAAATGTTCTGGATCAATATCTTCCTCGCTGGCTTCAACCTGCTCCCCGCATTTCCAATGGATGGCGGACGTGTTCTACGAGCCTTATTGGCCATGCGGATGGACTACGTGGAAGCGACACAACTTGCAGCAAGAATTGGTCAGGGGTTTGCACTGCTGTTTGGATTGGTCGGCCTGTTCATGAACCCTTTTCTCGTTTTTATTGCCCTGTTTGTCTGGATGGGAGCTGCTCAGGAAGCCAGCATGGTCCAGATGCGTGCTGCCATCAGTGGCATTCCCATCCAGCGAGCTATGATTACGAATATCCATACCCTGCATCCCGGTGATACGCTCGATCAAGTTGCCAAAAGTCTGCTCGCAGGATTTCAGCAGGATTTTCCCGTACTGCAGGATAACCGCCTGGTGGGAGTGTTGACCCGTAACGATTTAATACGTGGCCTCTCGGAACATGGCGGACAGGTGAAGGTGGAAACAGTGATGCAGCGGGAATTCAAGACAGCAGAGCCGCAGGAAATGCTGGAAGTTGTACTGGCACGTCTCCAGAATTGTGGCTGTCGAACATTGCCCGTGGTACGAGATGGAAAAGTCATTGGCCTGGTGACCGCTGAAAACCTGGGAGAACTTCTCATGATTCAGGAAGCGATGCGGCAGGCCAGCACTCGCCCCCGGCGATTGCACATCTGATTAATTCTCATGGTTCATCTTTACCCCATCATCACTTCATGAAATGGTCACCCCGCTACAAGCTGATTCTACAAACAGTGATCACGCTTCTGGTGCTGGTCTTTGTCGCCATCGCGTTCTGGAATCCCCTGCAGCAACTGTGGGAACATCCGGTCGATTGGCAGGAAGGCTACCTGGTTTGTGCGGGATTGGCTTATCTGGTTGGAATATCTTTTTCGATGTCATTCTGGTGGCTGTCGATGTTGAGCCTGGGACAACAGCCTGTGCCAATGCGGGTGCCCTGGGCTTATTTTCTCGGACACCTGGCGAAGTATGTGCCTGGCAAAGCATTAGTGGTGTTGCTGCGAACGGTGCTGGTGAAAGGCCCCCGCTGCAAGCTGGAAGTTGCTGCCACCACCGTCGTGTATGAAACCGTGGTGTTCATGGCAGTGGGAGCATTATTTGCTGCGGGAGTAGTGCTGATTCAAGGTCCATTGGGCGAACGACTGAATTACCTGCATGTTGCCTTGCTGCTGGCGGGTGCGGTGCCTTTGATGATCCCACCCGTGTTCAATGCCATCATGCATCGACTGACCTTCCCGCTTCGCAAGCTGCCTGATGGCACGCACGCACCTTTTCCCCGGCTGGGAATCAAGATTCTGGGGCTGGGTGTATTGCTGCAATCCTGTTGTTCAGTCTTGATGGGTGTCAGCCTGGCATTGGTGGTAATTGCCGTTCGATCAGATATCAACCCCTGGCCGATGTTGCCTGAACTGGTGGCCAAGCTGGCAGCAGCAACCGTACTGGGGTTTGTAATACCCACGCCGGCTGGATTGGGTACGCGCGAATGGGCGATCATGGTGTTGTTGCAAAATCAGATTGGTGCAGATTACGCAGCTCTGGTGGCTCTGCTGCTTCGCATCACCTGGCTGATCAGTGAATGTGCGATGGTGGTGTTCCTGTTGCCGTTTCGGAATGTGGGGGAGAAGAGTGTTTCAGCTGATGCTGCAACATCATTGCAAATCCCTCCCCTCACCCCACCCCCTCTCCCTCCAGGAGAGGAGGAGAGTAAGACTTAAAACTCGGCGTTGCCAGGTGTTCGAGGGAACGGGATCACATCGCGGATGTTGGCCATGCCGGTGAGCAGCAGCAAGGCACGTTCCAGGCCCAAGCCAAAACCGGAATGAGGCACGGTGCCAAACTTGCGTAAATCAAGATACCAGGCATAAGGTTCCACAGGCAGGCCTTGTTCCTTCAATCGCTGCGTCAGCATTTCGAGTCGTTCTTCACGCTGGCTGCCTCCAATGATTTCACCCACACCGGGCACCAGCACATCCATAGCACGGACGGTTTTGCCATCATCGTTGACCCGCATGTAGAAAGGCTTGAGCGTTCGCGGATAGTTGTAGAGAATCACCGGCTTGCCAAAGTGCTTTTCGGTCAGGTAGCGTTCATGCTCGGATTGCAGATCTTTACCCCAGCCGACAGGGAATTCCCAGGTCTGGCCCGACTTTTCCAGTATGTCAACCGCTTCGGTGTAGGAAACCCGCAGGAAGTCTTCCTTCTGAATGCCTTCGAGCCTGGCTAGCAGATCCTTGTCGATGCGGTCGTTGAAGAACTGCATGTCTTCCTTGCAGTTCTTGAGTGCATCGCCAATGATGCGCTTGATGAATGCCTCCGCGAGGTTCATGTTGTCCTGGAGATCGTAGAACGCCATCTCCGGTTCGATCATCCAGAACTCAGCGAGGTGCCTGGGTGTGTTGGAATTCTCGGCCCGAAAAGTTGGACCGAAGGTGTAGACTTTGCCCAGGCTGCAGGCGAAACTTTCTACCTGCAATTGGCCTGACACGGTCAAGTAGGCTGGCTTGCCGAAGAAATCACGACTGAAATCGACATTGGATTCATGCTTCTGTTGTGTAGCACCCGTTGCCGGCGGCAATTGTGGAACCTTTTCCAGTGGCAGCGTGGTGACCTTGAACAGTTCCCCTGCCCCTTCGCAATCGCTGGCAGTGATGATCGGCGTGTGAATATACAGAAAGCCCCGTTCCTGAAAGAACTGATGGATGGAATAACAGACCTGATTGCGGATGCGGGCCATCGCACCGAACGTATTAGTTCGAGGCCGCAAGTGTGCGATGGTACGCAGGAACTCAAACGAAGCGCCCTTCTTCTGCAGGGGATAACTTTCCGGATCGGCTTCGCCCAGCAGTGTAACTTCCGTGGCTTGTACTTCCGTTGCCTGCCCCTTGGCGGGGGATGCGATGACATTGCCGGTTACTTCGATGCAGGCACCGATATTAAGCTTCTTGATGACTGTTTCGTAGTTGGGCAGTTTGCCTTCCGCAACAATCTGGACATTACCCTGGCAGGAGCCATCGTTAAGCTCAATGAAGCTGAAGCCACCTTTGGAATCGCGCCGGGTACGCACCCAGCCCTGGAGCTTAATCTGTTTGCCTACTGCGGATGCCTGTCGGGCATCGGAAACACTCATGCACTGCATTGGCGAACCTGCCTGGTGGAACGGTTGTTACCCTACTGTTCTAGTAAGGGGACACCACTTCGCTAGGGCTAGTTCGCACCGAGTTCTTCACGCAGTTCTTTCATTCTGCTGAGTAACTGCACTTTCACCGGCTTCATGGCTGGTCGGCCCTGCAAGTTTACTTTCTCTTCAGGATCGTTCTTCAGATCATAGAGTTCGAACGCTTCAGCATAACGAAGAGGCGGTTCGTGGTAATGAATGAGTTTGTATTGGTCCGTTCTGATGCCTCGCATCTTCTGCACATTGTGGGAAACATCGGGGTATTCGTGGTACTCGTAATACCAGTCTTTACGCCAGGGAACGTCCTTGCCTGCCAGCAGAGGCTTGAAGCTTCGTCCCTGCATGGATGGATCAGGCATTACCCCAGCTAAATCGAGAATGGTGGGAGCTAGATCGGTGTTGATGACCATCTTTTCGCAGACAGTGCCAGGCTTGACCATAGGCGGAAACCGCACCAGCAAAGGTACACGTATGGAAGGCTCATGCATGAATCGTTTGTCGAACCGCTGCCATTCTCCAAGGAAGAAGCCGTTATCAGATGTGTGCATCAAAACGGTTTTATCAAGCTGTTGAGGCTCCTGCAGACAGCTAAACACTTTGCCTATGTTGTCATCAACTGCAGTGATGGTGCGGTAGTAATCGCGCATCATGCCTGCAAAATCTTTCGTGTCAGGAAACTGTCCGAACATGTTGGCAGCCATCAGGAAGGCTGCGGGCTTGCCTTGCCCTAAGTGATCCCAGAGCGACGGCTTGGGGATGTTCACATCAGCATAAAGCGTTTTGTGCCTGGGGGCAGGCACCCATTGGCGATGCGGCGCCTTGAAAAACAGAAACAAACAGAATGGTTTGCTGCGAGGCTGCTTGAGCCAAGCCATGGCCTTGTCGGTCACCACATCATCCATGTAGCCTGGCCAGACTTTATCCTCGCCTTTCACACCTTCGGCAATGATGGGATCGATGTACCGGCCCTGATCCTTGTAGCCAAAGTAATAATCCCACGTGCGGTCGCGTAATGCCCCTTTGATGTGCGATTTGCCACAGAACGCCACTTCGTAACCAGCAGCACGCAGATAATCAGGAAGTATCTTGATATTCGCAGGTATCTCATTGCCGTAGTTATCGGTCACGCCATTTTTGTGCGAGTACAAACCCGTCAAAAGCGTGGCACGGCTTGGAGCACAGAGCGCATTGGTGACGAACATGTTCTTGAACGTCATACCTTCGCGAGCCAGGCGATCCATGTTGGGAGTCTTGATGACCGGGTTGCCTGCACCACTCATGGCATCGGCTCGCTGGTCGTCACACATCATGATGACCAGGTTTGGCTGCTGGGCAACCAGCACGGCAGGCAGGCACAGGAATATCCAAAGAGCAGAACGCAGCATAAGTCCCTCGAGATTACTTCTTGAGTTCTTCGATTTCGCCGACCGCTACCACGTACAGGTCCAGGCCACCTTTGCCCCCTGGACGATCGCTGGCAAAGTACAAGTACTTGTTGTCAGCACTCAAACAGGGTGAACAGGTTCCAATCATGCCCTGGGTGTCATTGACTGACTTCAGTGACTCGGGTTCCGACCAAAGCCCCTGCTTGTCAGGCCTTTTGCTGAAAAACAATCCTTGCAGCGGTTCACCTGGCTTGACTGGCCCTTGAAGTATCATGGTCAGTCCGCTGCGGGAAAGCGTTACGTGATGATAGCCTTCCGGCATAGTTACTTCCGCCATGCTCTCGTAGACGTGCAATTCACGTGCAAGACATCGCATCAGTTTCCAGCCAGTGGTTTTTCTTCTGCTGAAATAGAGTTCCTTGCCATCTGCTGACAAGCACGGATAGGCTTCATCCTCCACGGTTGCTGTAATCTGCACCGGACTGGCGGCGTTGTAACCCTGGAACGGCCGCTGCGGACTGAACCGGCCTACACGATAGAGATCAAGATTTGGTTTTTTCTTATCGGTGTGATACTGCGTGGCGAAGTAGAGATATTCCCAGCCCTCTTTATCCTTGGGCAGCAGGCAGGCCGAGCGGCATTCGCCTTCACCGGCGAGTTCATCGACGATGCGTTCGCGAGTGAGTGGTTCACCTGCACTCTTGCGGGATGCCATTCTTAATTGAACAGTGCCACCTTCATCGCTGGTGAAGATCAACTGCGAGTTGTCCGCCATGATGCAGGGATCATCTTCGTTGGCAACGGTGTTCAGTTTCTCCATGTTGAGAATGTTGATTTTCTTTGTTTGAAATGCCCACACTTCCGTGGACTCACAGGAGAACATCAGAATTGCCAAGCTGATGAAAAACATGCCCATGCGAACCATAGAAAAATCTCGCTCCGTTGCAACGTACTATACCACGCAGTATCAGGCTAACCAAGCATCTGCCAGACAAGTTTGTGCTTGGGAAGCAGAACCGTTTTGAATATCCTTTGATTAATCCACCTGTCTGTCTGTTCCTGCATGGAAGAACGATATGCGATGCTCGATTGCGTTGTTGCTGGTCACCTGTTTTACTTTCCCTCTTCATGCTCAGACATCTGTTGTTGGATCATTACCCACACTGGCGGAAGGCAAGTTTGGCAAAGCTCTGGATGCCAGCAAAACTCCTGTCATGATCGATGGAGAAAATCATTACAGGCAACCGCCGTTCTCGGTGGAATGCTGGGTGAAGCTCAACGATCCACGTGTTGTGAACATCATCGCTTCGTGTGATGACAGGCAATCATCGCATCACTGGTCGCTTCGGTCCGCAAGTGGCACAGGCAAGATCGAATTGCAACTGCCGGGCTACTCACCTGAATACATTCAAGGCGAAGCAGTGATTGCAGATCGGCAATGGCACGCTGCAGCATTTACCTTCGATGGCAAAGAAGTGAAGTTTTATGTCGATGGCAAACCAGCAGGCAGCAAAACAGTCAGCAGGCAGAATAAGCTCAGCCCCAAACCAGGCTCCCTGTGCATTGGCATGGCTATCGATGGCACTTCGCGTATTGCCTGCAATGGCTTGATTGATGATGTTCGTATCTCTCGAACTATCCGCGAAATTAAGGAGTTGCCGACAGCACCTTTGGTGATGGACCCTTTCACGACAGGCTTGTGGCCTTTCGATCAGAACGAACAGTTAGCGGGCGACCCGGCCTGGACACCCCGGCCTGCCAGTGGCACGTTCCCCGATTGGGAAAAGGCGCAGGAACAATCGTGGGTGGATGGCCGATTCCGCGAGATGAACACGGGGCCGAGTTTCAATGCGACGTTCCAGTTCCCATCCTGGAGCGGACCGGAACTGGTCTACAAGGGAACAGCATTGCGATTGGGAGATAAAGGCGAAGCAGCGGTTCTCTTTGATCGTTCGCAGCTTCGCTATGCCTGTGGCTGGACCGGTGGATACCTGCAGCACAGCAATGTGCGTTTCGGTTTGCTCAATACTCCCAAGCCTGCTGGCACTATCGCTTTTGCACATTCACCCGTGCCGGGTTGGGCGAATGCATCTGGCAAGTTTGATCCGGTGCCGCCACGCACTTCAGCACTTCCAAGTGAATGGGGGCGATTCAAGGGGTTGCACCTCAGTGGCAATCGACCTGTACTGGAATACGAAGTTGGCGGGGCACAGGTAACCGATGCACCGTGGTTCACCCACTACGATGGTTATCCGACTTTCACCCGCAATATCGAATGCAAGGGACAATCAAAAGGCATGAGGCTGATTCTTGCAGAAGTGAAAGGCAGTCCGTTCAAAGTGATCAACTTCCCCGGCGACACCAAGCGTGTGCCCAGCATCAGCCCGACCGAATTGTGGGTAGCTGAGCGTGAAAATATGGTCACCGCGATTTCTGCACCCATACCCGGCAGAGGCAATGTCACCATCGATGGGGATAGACTGATTCTTGAAGTGCCTGCCTTCGATAAGGGATTAAACCTCGAAGTTTCTCTCTGGTCAGGTAAGAAGGAAGACCTGTCGGGTTTTGCCAAGGCAATTGTCCGCTACCCTCCCCTGCCCTTAAACGCACCGCTCTTGAAGCCGGATGGTTTGCGATGGGGTTCACCCATTATCACGCAGGGTGAAGTAGCCAGGGATGATAAGCCCCTCGTCGTGGACACACTGACCATTCCCTACGAGAACCGGTTCAAGGCTCTCTTTTTCTGCACCGGCATTGATGCTTTGCCTAACGGCGACCTGGCTATGTGCACCGCACATGGCGATGTCTGGGTGATCAAAGGCGTTGATGCAACACTCAAGGAACTGCGATGGCATCGCTTTGCCACCGGCTTGTATCATCCCCTTGGCTTGAAAGTCATCAACGGCAAGGTACACGTCCTGGAACGGGGACAGATCACCCGGCTTCACGATGACAACAACGATGGCGAAGCTGATTTCTACGAATGCGTCACCAATGCCTGGCATACCGGGCCGGGGGAACATTCCTACGACAGCAATCTGGAGACTGATCCGCAAGGCCGATTCTACTTCTTTAAGACGGGTGACAGCCAACTGCCTCACGGCGGGACGTTGCTCCGCTGCGACGCTGATGGGAAGAACATGGAAGTCTATTGCACGGGCTTCCGGCATCCGATGGCGATGTCGGTTTCGCCTACCGGCCAGGTAACCGGTTCCGATCAAGAAGGCAACTGGATGCCCAGCACCCGCATCGATTACTTCAATCAAGGCGGCTTCTATGGCCACATGCCCAGCCATCATCGGCCAACTCCACCGAAGACATTTGATCCGCCCGTTTGCTGGGTGCCTCGCACTCTCTGCAATTCATCAGGCGGACACAGTTGGGTGCCTGAAGGTGTTTGGGGGCCACTGGGTGGAAAGCTGCTGCATCTTTCCTATGGCCGATGTCGTATGCAACTGGTGTTGCCTCCACAACAAGCAGGGGATGCACTGCAGACCGGAGCGGTAGATGTGGGTGTTAAATTCCTGTCGGGCGTATTCCGCGGACGGTTCCACCCTATCGACAAACATTTTTATGCATGTGGCCTGAATGGCTGGCAGACCGCAGCAGTGCGCGATGGCAGTCTGCAGCGCGTCCGCCGAACCGATAAGCCTTTATCCTTGCCCATCAAGCTGGCTGCCCATACCAACGGCTTAATGGTGACATTCACTGATCCACTCGATGCAGCATCTGCCAGCGATGCTACCCGCTTTGGTTTCACGCAATGGAACTACCGATACAGCGGCGACTATGGCTCGAAGATGTGGTCAGTCAGACAACCCAACCGTGAAGGTACGGATGTGCTCAAAGTGACCAAAGCTACGTTGCAGCCTGATGGAAGAAGCGTATTTCTGGAAATTGCCGACCTGCGACCAGCGATGCAGTGCCAGTTGACGTTCGATCTGCGAACTGACAAACAGGAGCCTGTTACGGGCGATCTGTATCACACGATTTATCAGTTTGCTCCAGCTTGGACAAACTCATCATCCCAGTGAGACTGCCAATGCAGGTTCCATGCTATTCTGGCCAGATTGGACATTAACCTGCCGGGGAATTGTCAGACCGTTGAGGTTCGTGCCCTTCCAGTGTTTCAGATTCAGCCTGTCGTGTTGCAGTTCGAGGAAAGTGCAATCGTCATCGACCCAGGAGCCTGAGTTAAAATAGGTCAGTCCATCCTGATGGGTTTCCAGATGGGCATAGTGGGTGTGCCCCAGGATGATGCCATCGAAGCCGCGTTTCCGGGCATCAGCCATTGCTTTCTTTCTAACGGCATGCTCAATGCCCAGAATGGCTTTGCTTTTCCGTTTTAGCCAACGAGAAGTGGGTTGATGCCAGCGCTGCGTCTGTCGATAGACTGCCTCCGCTACGCAGCCTAGCGTTGTCATGTTCAAGGTCTGATCGTACTGGTCGCCATGCGTCATGAGGAACCGCTGGCCATCGATGTAGAGTGTCAGTTCGGTTTTCAGCTCAACATTTAGAATATCGCCCAGCAGTTGTCTGCTGATACAGCCATCGCGTGAACGCTTAGGTCGATCATGATTACCTTGAATGACGACGAGGCGATCTTCGCGAGCGAGTTGCTGCAGGCGATGAATGACAGCCCAGTCGCGTGGCTGAAAGTATCCGAAATTGAGATGATCGACCACGTCGCCATTGAGCATGACATGCGAGAAAGATCGGAGCGAAAGTGGCGAAAGCCTGCCGAGCAATAGCTGATGCTGGCAGTTCCGTGCCCCCAGGTGCAGATCGCTGATAATCAGAGCATGCATCCTGCATCCTCCCCGTTTAGTGGAATTATGATGTCTCTATCGTCCAGATGTAATGTCTGGCGATGAAGATGATGTGAGGGTTTGAAGGAGGTTGGGGGAGAGAGTAAATCTCACACAAAACCACTCATTCTATTTTGGTTGGAAACTGGCCAGGCGGGAGAACCGGACGGTTTGCTTGCAAGTTGCATGAACAACTGTTAACTTACATTATTGGTTCAGGTGAATTACCATGTTTGACAGTATCGTTACGGATCCCAAAATGCTCGGTGGAAAACCCTTTATCAAAGGGACACGCATCAGTGTTGAATTCATTCTAGAACTGGTCGCCTCGGGAGCTTCTGTTTCAGAAATCGTGAAGAACTATCCTTTTCTGAAAGAGGAGGCTGTACGAGACGCCATTTTGTTTGCAGCCAGTAGTGTCAAGAATGACCTCTATCTCTCCGCTGGTGCGGCATGAAGTTAACGGACTGCAGCTTCCTGACCGATCAGAATGTACATCAAGATGTAACTGACTGGTTAAGAGCACAAAATCTGTCAGTTACTACAGCAGAGCAGACTGGGTTGAGCCAAAGTATTGATGAAGCAGTGCTTCAATATGCCTTCAATCATCAGTTAGTTGTAATTACTCATGATGCTGATTTTGGAAGCTTGGCCGTCAAAAACGGACAAGATCATGCTGGGATTATTTACTTACGACCTGGGCATATTCTTCCACATTTCACTATCTCCAGTTTAAAGACGCTATTTGATTCTAATATAGAACTGCATGTGCCTTTTATCGTTGTTGTTAAACACGCCGATACAATCCAGATACGGGTTCGACAAACTAATCCGGAATGAGGATTGGCCGAAGGAACAATGGCCCCGAACTGCAGAGGGGGAGTTGGCGATGCTTACGAAGCGATTGGATGTGGAAGGGTTGTTGGGGGAAGTTGCGTCATCGCAAGTGAATGAAAGCAGTGGTCGTAAGCCCGCTGTGTGAATGAGCGACGTTTATTGAGCATTGGACGACTGGCAGCGATTGCACATCTCGGCACTATCACGGAGCACCGGGACAGTGGTACCCGAGCGGAGGGGGAGTTGGCGATGTTTACGAGGCGGTTGGATGTGGAGGGGTTGCTAGATTGAAGTGGAATACATCATAACATGCCATAGCCCACAGGTGTATTTAAGAAGTAAATCGAGGCATAAGTTGATGGAACCTCTGGAATAAATTAATGACTAGTTGCAACTGAATTCACTATCTAAAACAATAGTATGAGGTTAATATCGTGCAAATTACTAGGGTAATCATGTATGTCATCTTCTCCTGTACCCAAGAAAAACGCCGATAAGCCAGTTGATATTATCATGGGCACACTGGTCGAGAAACCAGGAGAAGCTGAAACCAGGGCTGGCAAGCCGCTCCGTAAAGAACCGAACAAGAATAAGCCGAAACTGCATGAGACTTTGCCTCAAGCATTACCGAGCACGGCCAAGCAAGATTCAGCCATTACTCTGCAACCAGTGGATGAGGCTAACCTAGAAAACAATGAAGAGAAAATGCCCCAACAAATTGGGAAATATCGCTTAACTCGTCGCCTGGGAAGTGGCGGCATGGGAGAAGTTTATCTAGCCCATGACAGCGAGTTAGACAGACTGGTGGCGCTTAAGCTGACTAAGTTTTCAAGTAGCGACTCTGATCTACGTGAGAGATTCAGAAGAGAAGCACGAGCAGTGGCTTCGCTGCGACACTTGGGTCTGTGTCCCGTTTATGATGTCGGGCAGACCGGTGATGGGCGTGATTACATGGCTTTAGCCTACGTTGAAGGCGGCACTCTCGCGGATTTCATCGACAAGCGTGGTGCACAGGCACCTCGCAAGGCTGCGGGAATTGTACGCCGCATCGCTCAAGCTATGGCGGTAGCACATACACATGGCGTGCTTCATCGAGACTTGAAGCCGGCCAATATCCTGTTGGATAAAAAGTTAGGAGAACCAGTCGTTACTGACTTTGGACTAGCCAAAAAAGTAACACCTGATCATGGATGCCAAGGTAATTCTTCAATTACTGTAAGTGGAACCATATTAGGCACGCCAGCATACATGCCACCGGAACAACTGGATGGCGACATTAAGAAACTTGGACCTGCTTGCGACATTTATGCATTGGGTGTCATTCTCTATGAGATTCTGAGCGGCAAGCGGCCATTTAATGGCCACTATGGAACTCTATTGGCCAAAGTAATGACAGAACAGCCGCCAGCACTTCCAGACTCCGTACCAACTCCACTTTCAATCATCTGCATGAAGGCTCTTGCCAAGAAACCCGAGGATCGTTTTGCCTCCATGACTGATTTTGCCAATGCGCTAACTTCATTCATCAATTCACAAGTTGGTACCGGTGCAGAACCAAGTGTTTTTCACGAGATACAAAACATTGCCATAGAAACCAGAACTCGACTAGCTAGCGTGAAGTTGGCGACTCAACAACAAAAACGACCCTTATTTTGGTTAGCAACGGGATTGGCTACATTACTTATTTTCATGATCAGTGGAATTATATTCTATTTTTCGACTGCAGAAGGCACTCTAAAAATTGAACTAAGTGACCCTAAAGCCAAGGTTAGCATTGCGATCGATGGCAAAACCTTACAACTCACCCACGAAGGTATGGTACATCGTTTACGACCAGGTAGACATAAGATACTCGTTCAAGGACAAGGCTTCGAAACTAAATCTGAGGATTTCTCAATTAAGCGCGGGGACATTACTGTCTTGAAAGTAACACCTGAAGCGCTCAAACCAGACTTCAGCAAATCACAGGGTATTAATACACAACATGTTGCGAATATGAGTGAGTCAAACGATTCCAATAGCATTCCAGCAAGCAAAATCGAAAATACAGCACCTGTTTATGAGGCTCTTGCAAAGAAAGAGCTTGCTCCTGTCGTATTAACGAAAGAGCAGTTAATTATCAATAACCTTGAAAAAGCAAAAGAATTTAGTAGTAGTAAAAAATACAATGATTGCATTTTATATTGCAACAAAGTATTAGAACTCGACCAGTATAATACATTTGCTATTTGCCTTCGTGCCTACACTAATCAACATATAGGTAAATTCGATATTGCAATTGTTGACCACACTACCGCGATCAAAAAAGGCGGTTGCCCTGAGTTTAGTCAAGGACTAGGTAATGTAGACTGTTTATACGGAAATCGAGGCTGGTGCCAGTATAACCTAGGCAATTATGAAGAAGCTATCGCTGATTCAACTCGTGCCATAGCACTTGGAAACAATTATTATATGAGAGACAGGATTAATGCTTATATACGTTCCGGAAAGTATGATGATGCTATTTCAGACATTACTGAATTTGTCGAGAAAGAGCCTAATAATGCAAATCACTTATTTCAAAGAGCAAGTGTGCATGCAAAGAGGCTTGATCCAGAAGCTGCTGCTATTGATCGCGCTGCAGCAGCTAAAATAGATATTAAGAGCATCTAACAAAATGAGCTAGTGCTTCTCGTCCAGTCAGGCTATGAGTTTGGCGAGCAAGGAGCACTGCTATGGCCAAACCGATTTTGGATGATCAACTCTGGGCATTGATTGAACCATTGTTACCGGTTCCCAAGAAGCGTCGAAAGCGTTATCCGGGCCGTAAGCCGATCAGCAACCGGCAAGC
>JAEUIE010000068.1 GCA_016795155.1 Planctomycetia bacterium
TGGGAACCGGTAACAATGGTTCAATCAATGCCCAGAGTTGATCATCCAAAATCGGTTTGGCCATAGCAGTGCTCCTTGCTCGCCAAACTTATAGCCTGACTGGACGAGAAGCACTAGCTCATTTTGTTAGATGCTCTTAGAATATCCTGGGTTTGACATCACACTCCGTTCTTCTTGTAGTTCCAAAATGTCTAACACCAGGGTACTACTGCCTCTACTTGCTTTGCATGAATTGTTGCCTGGTCAGCCTGCAGAAACCTTTGCCTTGTTTTGCGAAAGGCAACCCGGCAGGACACGTGAGGGGAGGCCGTACTTTAGTTGCAAATTTAAGGACAGGTTTCGGGCAGTTACCTGCATGATCTGGTCCGAAAGCCCTTGGATAGTTGACTGTGAAAAGACCTGGGAATTGGGACAGGCATACCGCTTGACTGTTCAGTACACGCACCATGAAAAATATGGCCCACAAATCGAAATTCTGAAATGGCGGCCGATTCATGCAGATGACAAATACAGTGGTTTCGATCTGGCCAACCTGGTGGACAGTTCCCGGTTTTCCATACCGCAAATGTGGGAAGAGATCAATCAACTGGTCGAAACGGAGATTAGTCAACCGGCATTGAGATTGTTGATACATTCGCTCTATCAAAAGCACTCTGGAGTTTTGCAATCTCTACCAGCCAGTGATGGCAAGTTTTATCCTTTTCGAGGCGGTTGGCTGGAGCATACTCTGTCACTGGTCAAATCCTGTATTGTGTTGTGTCAGCATTATCGACGACAATATGAGGGTGTTGAGCCATCAATCGACCGAGATCTGGTTCTGGCAGGTGCATTCCTGCACGATTTGGGAAGAGTAGCAGAATTCAGCACCGATCCCCTGGGAATACTGATCCAGCCAACAGTTCAAGGCAAGCTGTTCGGTCATGTGACTCTGGGTAGGGATCTGGTACATCAGGCAGCACTTGAGCAAGGCGATGTGCATCCTGCGTTTCTGGAGAGGCTCGAACACGTCATCCTCAGCCATCTGGTACACCCCGAATGGGGCTCGCCACGACTTCCCATGATTCCTGAAGTACTCATTCTCCATCATGCCGATGATCTCGATGCCAAACTCGAAATGTACCTGCGATGTCTCTCACGAGATCAGTCAACGGGGCCGTTTACCGCACGTGATCCGGTCCTGGGAAAGGTACTGCTGAAGCCTGCAGTATCAGACATGGCCGTAAATGAAACGGCCCAGGATAATCTTGGGCCGTCAAAGAAAATGTGAAAGGGGCAAAGGTTAGACCGATTGTGAATACGTCAGAATAAAGTCCGAGTAATTCATATGGCTGCCATTAGCAACCCCCATCATATGAATTCGCTGAGGATCATTGTCTCCAGGTACAAATCCGGTATGTGTTCTTGAGACAGCATTCCTTCCGTATGTCCGCATATGTTCTTTGCCACCATCCGGATTAGCTGCAGCAAAGGAGAAGTAGGCGATAGGCTTGTTTGACGCGATGACATTGGATGGATTGTTCGTCAGGAAGGAATCAGCAGTTCCTCGTGGAATGTAATACACGCCGAAGAATGAGCCGCTTGCCATGGTCAGGGAGCGAGTCTTTTCGCCTGGTTTATCACCTTTGGTAAACAGGGCTTGCCTGCTGAGTAAACTCAACGCAGCTTGTGCGTAGCCAACATCACCGGGTTTCAGAGTTCGGTCCGGGTCACTTGCAATCGGAGCAGGGATCGTACCCTCGGCATCGAGAACCTGGAAGATGCCAATCTCCCCACCCATGGGTCGATATCGGCTATTTAGTGTTGGCAGCATGGCAAACTTGGTTGTTACCGGTAGGCCGTTTCCAGCCAGATCGACAGCCAGGGCTCCAACTGGTTTAATGGCTGGATTTTTACGAATCGAGAAGACCAGGTCATTGTAATCCCGGTCACCACCTTTCCAGGTGTCCTCAAATCCGTAGATAGCACGATTACCAGTGCGTTGCGTAAAATGTTCAGCATGGTAAATACCATCTTTGTTGGCAGCACGGATTGACGAGTATATCTGGCTGCTGGAATTAGCAACTGCTTTGGTGATAGTAGAATCGGCTGACAGGTAGAAAGCCAGTTTCGTACCAGCGGGGAAGGTGAGAGTTTTCGAAACGCGAGTACCACCAGACTGGAATGAGAAGAGTACTTGCCTGTCACTGCTGGCAGCAACCTTTGACCAATAGTTGCTAGCTGATGGGGCAACACCATCTACGCTGCCGGAGAGATCATCCACAACGTAAAGTCCCAACTCGTTCTTGTAGCCTGCGGTAGAGATGATGAAATCAAATCGCAATTCAACCTCTTCACCTGCGTTACCAGGTACGACGTAAATCTGCTGCATCAATGGTGCAAAATTGATCTTGAGGGCTGCACTGGGCAGTGAATCAAACCCATTACTGGATACCACTGCCGTTATGGCATTTTCACCGAGCATCAAGGTGTTGGATGTAAAGGTGTAACGGTAGGTTGCAGAATCGCCATTAACGCTGGTCTGGGTAGCAGTTCCAATCTGGGTACCATTGCGATAGATCTTCACAGTCTGACCGGCAGGGGCTGTCAATTGAATAGTAGGTGTGTCATTGGTGACAGTGTTGCCTGGGTTGACCTCTGTGCTATTAACGATGGAGAGATCTACAGGACTGATCGGATTGTCCGTTACCAGCAGATTGAAGTTCTGTGTGTCAAAATCATCCTGTACAGGGTTGTTGGAATTGCTGGTAACTCCAATCTTGAGATTGAGCAGGCCAGTGAAATCCTGTGCAGGCGTCAAAGTAACACGAGCGGTAGTATTGGTCAGCTTGACGATCGACACGCTGACATCAGCATTGTTGCCTATGACAGAGAAGTTTGCGTTTCGTACGACGAATGTCAGGTCATCGTTTTCCAGGTCAACCGCACTGATATCAAATGTTATCGGCGTATTGGTATTCGTCTGGCGATCAGGAGTAGCGTTAAGGAAGGGACGATCATTAGTGATGACGCCATTGACGCTATCCGCCTGCACAGTCACGTTGACATTTCGCGTCGCGGTTTCATTGCGAGAATTTTTTGCGGTAACGGTGACAGAACCCGTTCCGATGAAACTGCCCAACGAAGAAAGATCTAGAATCGCATACTTATTAGAGTTGATCACCGAGGCATGATTAATAACGACATCTGTGTTGGGCTTACTGTTCGTGACGGGTGTTGTGATGACCTTTTGAAAGATATCAAGACCATCAACGATTTGACCAAAAATGGTATGGTTGAAGTTCAAATGTTGTGGAAAAGATGCTGTACTGGAAGTGTCGGTAATGAAGAACTGGGAATCGTTATCATCATCGCCGGCATTAGCCATGGCAAAGAGGCCAAAACTGTTGAATGTCAGACTGCTGTTGAATTCATCTACAAACTCGGTTCCTGAACCGCCTGTTCCATTGCCGAGTGGATCGCCACCCTGTGCCATAAACCCCGAGATAACTCGATGGAAGATCAGGCCGTTATAAAACCCAGTGTTGACTAACTCGATGATTCGAGCAGTGGTTATCGGTGCTTTATCTTCAAATAACTTGAGCACCAGGTTGCCACTGAAATTGGCACCAGTACTGTCCTTGCCGCTGACATTCATGACGATGAGTCTGCCAGTGGAGATGATGTTCGCATTAATGCTGTTATTGGCGCTGGTGACACTATAGGTTAAAGGCAATCCATTAGAGTCAATAGCTTCCAATGGTATATATGTGTGCTTGCCAACCAGGACTGGTGGGGCAGTGATCGTGCCCAGAGTTACTGTCAAAGCCAGGCGATCTTCGAGCGTTTCCAGACTCAAAGGTCGTTTGGTTATTGAATTGGGAATTGATTTGGAATATCGACGGGTGAAGAAACGGCCCAGACCCATGGAGCGACTCCGTGCGCAAAAGGTGCATATCCATCCACGCATTAGAATCGGCGTGGGTGCAAGCTTAGACGTACCAGATTCGGTTTTGCTCCATGCCAGAACGCTATTTTTTTAACGTTTTTACATATCCTGACGGTAATAGCTTTTACAACTACTCAGACAGGCATGTGCTAATGTCTGAATTGTAGAAAAACCCGAATCATTTTACTGCTACACTTTTCTGTTTTTGCATGAATTATTCAAGCTTCAACACTGAAAGTTCCTTAGCTGCGTGGCGATGGGTCTTGCTGCGCTGGCTACTGCGAATATGTGGACTGGTCGATTGTCTGGCTATTTTTGTGGTATTTCTATCGCCAGAAACCATTACCAAGTTACATAGTTTGATGGGACAAGACCCGTTTCCTCAGACCGTAATTTCATACTATATGGCACGGTCTGTATCACTGATGTATGTTGCTCATGGTGTATTACTGATTTACGTTTCTTTTGATACTCAGCGTTGGTTCGAGTTGATTCGTGTCCTGGCAATTATCTCAGTTTTGCAAGGTCTCATTCTGGTCTATGTTGATATTGCTTCTGGTATGCCCTGGTGGTGGACTCTGGTGGAAGGACCGTTACTGGCATCCTGGGGCGTGGTGGTATTGGTTCTTACTCATCACAAAAAAAGATGCCATGCTGCGAAACAACATGGCATCATTGAATAGAGAATTGAGATTACTTTCGTTCAGTAGCTTTCATCAGCTTGGGTCTGGGGCGAGACTGCCATTCTGCAACATCCTTGCTCAGAACCTCAACCGCTTTCATCAGTTGGATATCCTTGCCCGATGGCATTTCACCAGGGTTAGGCCAGAGTTGATGATCCGGAACACAGCCATTGAGTTCCATATCCTGGCCATCATTCACCAGATACCAGCCTCGGAAAGGCAATCGCAGAAAGCCAACATCCATGATGCTGGTACCACCGGTGCTGATCACGCCTCCAGCAGTTGTCACTCCTACGATTTGCCCCCTCTTTAAGGTCTTGATTGCGTGGCTGAAAATCTCTGCGTTGGAGAAACTGTTCTGGTTGCACATGACTACGATCGGTTTGTTCCAGGATGCATAGATTTTGCGATCTATTGGATAACCAACTTGATTACCACCTCGCGGTACTGTCAGAGCATGAACAGGCTGTGTTAATGCCGTCAGCAAATGATCAGCGGTCGAACCACCACCATTATCGCGCACGTCAATAATCAAGCCATCCTTGCCATGACCAGCGGAGTATAACTCTTCCTGGAATTTCCAGAAAGTAGGCATGCTCATACCGCTGATGTGCAGGTACCCAAGCTTGCCATGGGATGCTTTCTCCACCATGGCACGGTTATCCTGCAGCCATTTTTCGTAAAGCAGGTTGCGGGTTGCAGCAACACCGATGGGACGAATCTTGACGGATCGTTCCTCGCCGTTTGTATTCTTTACCTGCAACTGAACATCAGTATTGGGAGCCAATGTCAAGACTTCCGACAGATCGGTAGAAGGATCAACTTTGGTTCCATTGATAGAGAGTATGATCTCATCTTTCTGGATTCTGCTTTTCTTCAGATCAGCAGGTCCCTTCGGAAGTACATCACGGACTTTCAAACCAGGCCCCGGATAGTTCTGATCAAAGCGAACGCCTAAATGAACCGTCTGCATCCGCCAGTTGCCAGCCTGTTCGGTTGGCTCATTGCCCGGAGGCGTTCCGGGTGCTGGTGGAGTCGTGCGTCCTGCCATGAATCCAAGGTGAGACCCATTCAGTTCACCCAGCATCAAATTGATAACAGTTCCCAGAGTTTCAACATCGACCACTTCCTTGGCCATGCCGATGTATTTCTGCCTTATGGCATTCCAGTCATTACCGCCGAGGTTACCGTCGTAGAAATTGTCGCGCATCGTTCGCCAGGCGAGATCGAAAGCAGCTGCATATTTCTCAGGCAGGTTGACCGTCTGCATCGCTGTAAAACGATAATTAGTGGGTGTAGCTCCCGTCATACCAATGACAGCAACCGAAGGCACACCGGCGATGTTACCAACGATCTGAGAACTTCGTATCCAGCGAGGCTGGCTGATACTGGGCAGATTGATGGATTTGGGAGTCAGGCTGTCTGGGAATTCAACCGTATGAATACTGGTAGTACCTGCCGTAGTTGCACTGAATGCCAGCTTTTTACCATCCGGTGACCAGAACAGATTCCCTTCAGTTGAATTCGGAATGGATATTCGATGCAGGCGATCCTGCAAGCCATCGAAATCAATTTCAACTTTGGTGATTCGTAATGGGCGAATCGGTGAATCGTCAGTAGCAGGGGTGCTACCTTCCGTTGCACCTGATGCAGGAGCACCTGTAGGTGGTCCACCTCCGCCTGGACGTCGGCGGGGAGGTTGTTCAGAAGATTCTTTCTTATTCGCAGGGTCTGGTTGAGTCTTGGCTGGTGGTTCTTTGCCTGGATCCTTTGCTGGTTCTGTGGTCTTTTGTGGAGCACCTGAAGTTCCGCCGGGTGCTCTTCTTGCCCGGTTGAGTTTCTCCAGTGCTTTTTCCATAGTTCGGTCGCGTGTTCCCGTTTCTTCAGTCTCCTTGGTGAGAGGGACATAATACACATCGGTTTCATCTATATTTCTTCGACCAGTAAATGCAATCATCTTGCCGTCGGGCGACCAGGTCGGATTGCGGTCTTCAAATGGATGTCGGGAAACATTAAATGCAGGTCTGGATTCATCAACTGGTTTGATGTAGATGTCACTGTTAAAATCATTATCTTCATGAGCGTATACCAGCCACTTGCTGTCAGGCGACCAGTCGTACTGAACACCGCTGAAACCGGAGACGAAGACTTTGGGGTTCTTGCCGTCGGCATCGGCAATAACGAGATTACCTCGGCCTTTACCATACGCGATTTTGGTTCCATCGGGGCTGAATCGGATATTGGATTCTGTTTCGGGATCATTGGTTAACTTCGACATTTTAAACGAAGTATTCTGGAACCAGAATTTGGTTTTATCTGTTCGTTCCACCTGCCAGATGTCGCATTGTCCACCCGTATCGCTGACTACCAGAATCCGATCATTGTCGGGTGAGAAGACGGGATTAGTTTCTTCTTCAGCGCTTTTGGTGATTTGGACAGGTTCACGCAGTTCAGTATCCATGACCCATAAGTCGCCACCGGCTGTGAAAGCAACTTCCAACCCGTCCTGTGAAAATGCAGTGGAAGTTGCACTTGTCAAAGTACGCCGTTGAGTCGTTTCGATGGGCCTGTCTCCAGCATAGGTCAACTGAATTTTTTCGGGTGTTTTTTCTGCACCTGGAGTGTACCGGTACAGATCAAAGAGATGGCGGAAGACGATAGTCTTTCCATCCTTACTGATGCACGGATAAACGATGGCATCCTGTTCGAATCTTGTCAGTTGCGCTTTCTTTCCATCAGCGCTCATCTCCCACAGATTAGGAGCAGCACCCTGGCCAGCCTTGCCTTCAGGGACACCGACAAAATAAAAGCCATTGCCATCGGGCTTCCACATCGGCCAGCGGGCATCCCATTCATTGACAATCACGGGGGTGAAGGATTTCTTGTTAAGATCGTACATCCAAATCTGGCTGGCTTGTGTGCCGTGATAACCTTTTCGCCACCACTGGTGTCCTTCGCGTGTGAACAGCAGCTTGCTGCCATCGGGTGACAAGGAGCCGTTGCTGCCGTAATCATCAAAAAGTAGTTTTTCCGGTTCACGCTTGGTAGTGTTGATCAGGAAGAAGCGTTCAGCCCCCCTGCCTGACCAATAGTGGTCGCGTGAGCCCGAAGTGATAACCTGTTTGCCATCGGGGTGCCAGCCCAGGAGGTTGTATCCTGCAGTATGAAAGGTCACTTGTTTGGGAATGCCACCATTCACGGAAACAGTGTAGACCTGATTGCCATTGTCCCGGTCACTGACGAATGCAATGGTTTTCCCATCAGGAGAAAACTTGGGGTCACGATCACGTGCGGGGTGAGTCGTAATCTGCTTGACATTGCCGCCCTTTGAATCGGCTAACCAGATATCGCCATTCCAATCAAACGCGAGCCACTGCCCATCAGGAGAAAGTGCTGGGTTATTCACCAGTCGCAGATTGATTCCTGGTTCAGCTGCCTGAGGTGTTGTTGAAGCCAGTAAAGTTAATGCAAAGGTGAAACCAAGCAGCATGAATCGAAGCATGGAGATATTCCCAAACAAACAGGTTCAATAGGCCTTTTGAAGATTGTGTGCAGATGAAGCCGCAAGATCAAGTAACAGAATGGTGAGACTTTGATGAGATTCGTTTTGCAGTAACGATTGATCAGTTAACGATAACGGGCAATGGATGGATCAATTTCGATAGACCAGGCATCAATCCCTCCATCAAGCGAAAAGAGGTTCTGAAAGCCTTGTTGTTCGAGGAATAAAGCTGCTTGCCAGCTTCGTACGCCGTGATGACAGTAGACCACTATTTCTTGATCACCTTCAGCAACTACTTCATTGAATCGACGTGGCAGTTCGTGCAGTGGAATCAACATACTCTGAGATAAAGCAACAAATTCGTGTTCAACGGGCAATCGAACATCCAGAAGAAATACCTTCTTTGGATCTTTCAGTAGTTCAGCCAATTCTGAAGGCGAAATGGTTCTGGGCATTGTTCGGCGAGAATATGATTTGATGATTTAACGGACTGACCTTGTGTCAATCTGGGAATGTTTTATAAGGCAGGCAGCCCCGGAAGCAAGCGAAAGGGTTGCAATGCGCACTGTAAGTTCCATTCTGTTCATACTGTTGTTGCTACAGAACTCGTATGCGCAAAGTGCTCCCAATCTTGAACTGGCGTTGCCTCCTCAGACCCCGCCACCTGCCATTTCTTTTGATACTCAGCCTGCTCCAGTACAGGTAGTTTCAGGCAGCCAGGAAGCAGTGGCTTCAGGTTCCAAGGTGAGGGTGATCAGACAAACCAGCATACGTAGCGGCCCGAATGATCTCCTTTACAGTTGTGGTACACTAACAGCAGATATGTGGGTTGAGATCCTCGAAATTCCCAGAAATGGAACGGAATACACACCTATTGCTGCTCCGGACAATTGTTACTCACTTATTCCATCCAGCACTATATTTCATGACTGGTTCAAGCCAAAAGACTTGCTCACAAAACCGCAGCATACCAAAAAGCCTGCAGAAACATTGATTGATGGTGAACCAGTTGATGGTAATTACATCTCATCGGGCTACACCTTGCCCAAGGGCAGCATTGTGACAGTTCTCAATGAGAAAACGATCAAAGTTCATGGCCAAGCTGTCAAACACTGTGTCATCCGCACTGGTGGCAAGGAAAAACGTTATGTAAAGACAGCAGATTTGGAGGGGGTAACACCCGCAGCACCACCCGTGAAATTCAGTTTGCCTGACAGTCCACTGCATCAGCCACCACCTCAACAGAACTCGCAAAACATGTGGCCTGGCAACCAACCCGTGGTATCAGCCAATCTGGTATCTGAACAGTTATCTCCCGTTCTGGCAGGTGAAGTGCAGGCTGCAGACCAGGCGTATCATCAGGGCATGCGTACCGGTACATGGGAGGATGCCCGAACAAGATATCAGAGGTTGTTGAACGCGGATGTATTAAGTGTCCGAATTCTGGCGAAGAATCGACTGGAGTTTATCCGTCAGGGACAGATCAATCCCGCCATGTTTACCGTATCGCATTCACCTCGGCAGGGAAGTGTTCCCTATCAGATGAGCAGTAAAGAACCTTGGATACCTGGCGCCGCACCGGCACCAACTCGTATGCCTGCAGTAGCTACTGCTCAGCCTGCACCTGTTAAAGATGTGACTATTCGGTCCACACAGCCTGCAGTCCCGGTACAACAAACCGTACCGGCAAAGCAGCCAGCATACCAGCCAATACAAATTCCAACCTATCAGGATCAGTCAGCAACTCGACAACCAGCCACACAGGTGGTGAAACCAACAGCTGCAACGCCTGCTGCTAACACGCCACCAATACAACCAAAGCAAACTGCTCAACCAGTCAATTCACAGCGGATTCGACAGGTAGGCAAACTGCATCGTGCCATCCAATATTACGGACCGAATCAACTCTATTACCTGACCAACAGTCAGGGCTTTCTGACTCATTATGTGCGTGGAACAGGTAGCATCAGCCAACAATTGCAAAGTTACGTTGGAAAAAACATCGAAGTGACAGGAATTGTGATTCAGGCAAGCATTGATGGTCAAATGAAGCCGCAGATCAATGTAGAACAAGTCAAAGCTCTGCAGTGATGGGATTAAGTCAAGCACTCGATCCAAGGCTGCATTGCAGGATATTTCTGAATCAACGAGGCTTTCTCTGCCAATTCGCAATCAGCAAACTCGAAACCGGGTGCAACCGTGCAGCCCATCAAGGCCCAGCTTCCACCAGGCTCCAGTCGTGCACCTTGCCAGGTTTGCCCGGGAATAACAACCTGACATACTTCATTATCCAGCAGATTGTGTCCCAGGATGTTAATAGTGCTGGTTGCATCAGGATGCAACAACACCAGCTCAACACTATCGCCTGAGTAGAAATGCCAGATTTCATCGCTCTTGAGCCGATGAAAGCGCGAGAATGTGTTAGCGGTCAGCAAATAGTAAATGGCAGTGCAGATATTGCGTTGACCTGTCAGCTCAGCGGCACGGTATGTTTCAATGTAAAACCCACCTTCACCTGGAAGGGGCTTCATTCCCAGATAGTCAATCACTTGTTGTGCAGAGATGGACTTCATCGTAACCAATTGATCCAGGCTAGATAGGCACTGACTACACAAAGTGATACGCCGATCAGTCCGAGTAGGAATTTTATTCCCGGCCGACGCAGTATAGGCATCCAGTATCCAAAGGTACTGTCAAAGAGCCAGGTGATGTTCCACAAGAGATAAAACAGCCAGGATCGATTCGGTTTTATCGATGAGATTGCTGAAACAGTTGGTTCGGGAACAACCTCTTGTGAATAACTACCTTGGATAATTTCGATCTTTGGTCCATTGCCTGGATTTGAAGGCAAGGGTTCGTCTTCCAGCCAGGGGATTTCTTCTGTTCGCAACGTAGGAGTTACTGGTGGTATCTCAATGGACAACGCTGCTTCCGGTTTCGGATCCTGATGTGCAGAAAGCGTTTGTATGACATCCAGCGAAGGAGAACCACTATTATTAGTGGGTAGATCAGTCTGGAGTTCCTCTGGATCATCTTCTGTGATTTTGAGAATGACACGTTGATCTGATTGGCTTTTCTCGGTTGATAGTGAACTATTGATGGGTATTACCGATGGTGCACTACGGGCTGAATCAATGGGCAGTTTCAGCAACTTGTCCAGCAGCTGATCCAGTTCATCAATCTGTTCATTCAGTCCCGTGGCCCGGCTTGGCACCCTGGCTCCTCCATGAGTTGCATGACTTTAGCACAGGTTGAAAAAGACGGAAAGGTCGAGATGTTCAATTCAGGGAACCATCATGCCAATCAGGTTGTCTGGCATATGCTGATAGTCTCAACCGATTTCAAAACACGTTGTAAGTATCATGAATCTGGCCAAGTTACTTCAGGATCGATTTCAAGCAGCTACCTCCAATTGGAAGGAACAGAATGTTGCCTCCGCGACCATTAAGCCCACCAAGGATCCCAAGTTTGGCGACTATCAGGCCAATGTAGCCATGATCCTGGCTAAACAGCTTGGAAAAAAACCGCAGGAAATGGCGCGTGAAATTATTGCGAAAACCGATGCTTCAGGGTTGGAATCATTAGAAGTAGCTGGGCCTGGCTTCATCAACATTCGATTTTCCAACGAGTTCCTTGCCAGCCAGATTCGGTTGCTTGTGAAGGATAAACGGGTTGGAGTGGAATCTGCGATACATCCCCAGACTTTTGTAGTGGATTACAGTTCGCCTAATGTTGCCAAGCCCATGCATGTCGGGCATTTGCGCAGTTCGATCATTGGTGACAGTCTGGCTCGCTTGCTCCGGTTCATGGGGCACACTGTAATTACCGATAACCATCTGGGTGACTGGGGCACCCAGTTTGGCATGTTAATTTATGGCTGGAAGCATTTCCTGGATGAAGAGTCTCTCAAAAAAGACCCCGTGGATGAGATGGTCAGGCTCTATGTCAAGGTTAGGCAGTTGATCAGTGCAGAGGGTGCTGACGATGAAGACGAAGAGAAAGGGGGTTCAAACGTAGCACAGGCCTGTCGACTAGAGACGGCAAAATTGCATCAAGGCGATGCAGAAAATGTCGCCCTGTGGAATCGCATGATGCCTTGGTGTATTGCAGAGTTGGATCGAGTTTATCGACGATTGGGCATTATGCCTTTTGATCACATACTGGGAGAAAGCTACTACAACTCTGTACTGGCTGAAGTGGTTAGCGATTTAAGAAAGAAAGGACTGGTTCAGGAGAGCAAGGGCGCACAGGTTATCTTTCATGGAGAGAATGAACCACCCAGCATAGTGCAGAAGGGCGATGGAGCATTCACCTACACCACGACAGACCTGGCAACCATTCGCCATCGAGTGAATCACTTTCATGCCAATGTGATTTTGTATGTCGTTGATTTTCGTCAGTCGCTGCACTTCCAGCACCTGTTCGAGATTGCTCGACAGTGGGGTTATACTTCAATCGAATTAGAGCATATCTCGTTCGGCTCAGTTCTGGGACAAGATGGTAAACCGATCAAAACTCGAGAAGGTGGTGCAATTGAACTGGGTGCATTGCTGGAAGAAGCAGTGCAGCGGGCAAGGAAAATTGTGGATGAAAACAGTCCGAATCTTGCAGAAACAGAAAGAGAGCAAATTGCTGAAGCAGTGGGCATCGGTGCAGTGAAGTATGCCGATTTGTCCCAGAATCGAGGCACCGATTACATCTTCAGTTGGGAAAAGATGTTGGCCATGCAGGGCAACACCGGGGCTTACATGCAGTATGCATATGCCCGTATTCGTTCGATTTTCCGCAAAGCAGGGGTTACTTCTGAAAATATTCAAGGAAGCGATGTTTCCATAGTACTTGATACACCTGCAGAACGGAATCTGGCATTAACAGTATTGAGATTTCCAGAAGCCCTGGAGGCTGCGGTAGCAGAATACAAACCGAATGCCATCACCAGTTATCTGTGGGATCTGGCGAGTGCATTCAGTGTGTTTTTTGACAAATGCAGTGTGGTAAAAGCCGAAACGGAAGCATTGAGGCAATCGCGGTTGGCATTATGCGATGTGACTGCCAGAGTTCTCCAGCAGGGATTGCAGCTACTGGGGATCGAAACCATCGAACAGATGTGATTACATCAAGCCATTCATCGGTGATTTTATTGAAGGCATGATTTTGGTTTCACTGGTTGCCTTCTCAGATTCATCCATGGAATCGAGCATGATGGTTTCGTTGACACCGCAATCCGCCACGACTCTATTGCGGCCCAGGTACTTGGCCTGGTAGAGATTGCGATCTGCAATGCGTAACAGTTTTTGAGCTGTGTCCATATCCGGACAAAGTGTCGATACCCCAAAACTGGCTGTCATTGTGATAGACTGATCGCCCAATTGTAGTGGATGTCGTTCAACGTGATCTCTCAATCTATGGCAGAATGCTTCCGCGCCTGCCAGATCGGTATGGGGAAGAATCAGCAGGAATTCTTCTCCGCCAAAGCGCCCGATCAAATCGCTTTCACGCAATTTGGAGCGGAACAGATCGGCAATAGTTTGTAATGCACGGTCACCGGCCAGGTGTCCGAAGGTATCGTTAATGCGTTTGAAATGATCAATGTCAGCCAGCACGATGGAAAGTGACATGTCATAACGCAAGCCACGCGATATCTCTTCTTCCATGCGGGAAACAATGTGCCGGCGATTGAAATAGCCAGTGAGTTCGTCGGTGTGAGAGAGTTTCCAGAGTTGCTGATTGAGCATCTCCAGTTCCTGGTTTCGTTGTCTGAGCAACTCCACGGTGCGTGAAAATTCACGTTCCAGTTGTTTCCGCTGTACTGCATTCTTGATGGAACGATGAAGACAATTGGGATCATGCTGAACTTGATCAAACAGCAGATAATCTGATGCGCCTTCCTGTAATGCATATACCGCTGCTGATTGGTCTTCCTCGCGTGCCAGGATGATAAAAGCCTGTTCTGTCTGAAATCGCTGCAGGTGACGCATACTCATGACAGCTTCCTGGCGTACATGACCATACGGAATAATGCTTTCGAGGATGACAACATCCGGCCTACAGCGTCTGGACAGTTCACTGGCTGAATCCAGATCATTTGCCTCATAGACCTGGCAACGAAACAGGGAAGATCGATGCAGTGAATTGTTAATCAGAGAACGTTCAGCACTGTTTTCACTTACGACTACGATACTGAGATCATCAAGATGGCTGTTCTTCTGTAAGTTTGAAGCCAAAGCCGGTGCTGGGGATTTGTCGAGAGACAATCCTGCTGAGGATTCCAATTGAGCAAAAGGAATAAAACTCGGAGTCGCCAATTCAATCATCTCTTCACGCCTTGTGCTTTCCTCTCAGCCTCTTCGCTGACGAGGTGACTATCCATGTCTAACCGTTATTCTGTAAAAATAGTTCAGATTCAACTAAAAGGGAAATAAAGACTTTAAATATTACCCTGAATAACGATCAATAAGGCTGCGTAGATACAGTGAATTAGGCTAAGTAGGTAGATTCAGTAAGGGTTTACTTGAATTCAGGTACGGCAAGAATTAGGAAATATGAAATACAGAACTCTTCATTTTCCCACCCGTCATTTCACACTTGCGCCAGCTGCTGTTATCGTTGAGTGGCAACCAGCGACGATCCTGTTCACGAAAGAACATGTCTTTATCCTGCTGGTAGTAGAGTTGCAGTCCATCCACTTCGATTATGTTTAGGATTTCATTGGTATGGTAACGTGTCTGGTCATAATCGGTTAATGCTCGCTGCCCCATTTCCGAATAGAACTCGTTTAACATGAGTAGCAAATGGTGGAGTGAGTTATCCAACTCTGTTGCATGAAGTCCAATTTCTTGTGCTGTTTTCAAAATGATGGGATATGAATGACTTGGGTAGCCCGAATTGAGTTTCTGAGCAATGGTGGATATCTTTATTTTGTCTTTCAAATGGTAAGCAAGAATTTCTTCACACAACATGATGGAAAGCGATTCGGCACGATCAACTGCTCCAATGACTAGCGGGTGAACATACTGATACAGATACTGGTAAGGATTGCTCCCTTCCTTGTCCTTTTGTTCTCGCCAGGATCGAATGACTCGTGTCAACTCATCCAGGCTGACACTCACCAGGCTGTTATCACGATCAATGGGTGAAAGTGCATGAGTTAAGGATGTGTCGACTGCAGTGAGATAGGCCATCGGACCCATGCGAATTTCATCAGCGCCGATAGCCAGCATGGTCGCTGCTGAGGCACATTCCAGCGGCACCAGTGCTATGATCTTTTTGCAGTATTGCCGGAGCATGTTGACAATACGCAAAGATGATTTGCCATTACCACCATCCGACTTGATGAAAAGGTAAAGAGTTTCTGTCTTTTTGACTTTCTGAAGCATTTCATAAATAGCAATGACATCATTGCCACAGATGGAGCCGTTATTGCCATTCCAGTAGCTGACGAATACGCCATCAATGATCTTGCTGATCTGCTTGATGACATTCTGAGTCTTGGGGAACAACACAGGAGGTTGTTTCAGTGCAATGGCTGAGGCTTTGTTTGATTTCATCTTCAGGCTCGTAATTTAGATTGATCTTGTAAGCTGGAAAGTTTTTTCAACCAGCAGAAATGTGCACGCTTCGTTCGCCCACCAGCAGTTTGAGGTCATCCATGGCGAGGCGGTCAAGATCGATACGGTAGTCAGCACCTAATTGAAACACAGCACGATTTCCGACCAATGATTGCACTTCAATCATGACAGGCGTGGTGCCTTGGGTTCGTTTCAGCATCGTACCCAGTTGACTGATCAACTGAGTGTCATGCATGCCTTCTTCCAGAATAATTCGCAGGCTGCCACCGTTACGGGAATAGAGCCTTCCCTTATCCAGTGCAATAATTTTGTTCACGATGAGCCCAGGTTTTTCCCTGCTTCGATCTACAGTTGCTTTTACAAAACAGACTTTGTCATTCACAACATCATCTTTGTGGTTGCCGAAACTCTCCGGGAACATGACGCATTCCATGGTTCCGGTCAAATCTTCCAGATGAAATCGTGCCATCCGTGTGTCGCCGGTGCGACTGCGTTTGGCGTTAGTGTAACGTACTTGAGTCAGCATACCGCCGATCATGACCTCAGCGCCTGCAGCCAGCTTGTCAATGTCGACCAGTCGATGACTGGCATAGGTCAGCTCCGCTTCGTGCTGTGCCAGTGGATGGCTGGACAGGTAAAAACCGAGAGAATCACGTTCATACGTCAGTTTTTCTTTGGCAGACCAGGGATCAACGGATGGCAGTTGTCTGGGATTGGCTTGTTGTTTTGAATCCGTCGTTTCTGTATCGTCATTGAGAATATCAAAGATGCTGCCTTGGCCTCGTTTCTTGTCTTCCTGCTTGTTACTGGCTTCCTGAACTGCACCAGGCAATGCAATCATCATAGCCGCTCGGTTAGCATCCGGCGCCATGGAGTCCATCGCGCCAGCCTTGATCAGCGTTTCGATAGCAGAACGAGGCACCAGGCGAGAGTCTACCCGCTCGCATAAATTGTAAAGATCAACAAAATGCCCTCGATGTGATCGCTCTTCAACGATAGCTTGCGCTGCTTTTCGCCCCAGGCCTCGGATTGCTACCAGCCCAAAGCGAATGCTCTTTTCACCAGCCACACTGAAATCGGCATCGCTCTGATTCACATCGGGAGGCAGTACAGTTAGACCCATTTCCTTCGTATTGCGAATGTGTTCCGCAATCTTGTCTGTATCACCTAATTCACTGGTTAATACCGCAGCCATGAATTCTGCTGGGAAATGGGCTTTGAGATAGGCGGTTTGATAACTCACGATGGCGTATGCTGCCGAATGGCTTTTATTGAATCCGTAACCGCCGAAGACCACGATTTGTTCGAAGACTTTCTCCGCGACGTCTTTCTTTACTCCTCTCTTGACTGCACCTTTGATGAATTCTGCTCTGCGTTCATCAATGATATCCATCTTCTTCTTGCTGATGGCTTTGATGCAGGCATAGGCGGAAGATAATTCAATACCGCCCAGCCTGTTGAGAATCCGCATGACCTGTTCCTGGTAGACCATCACACCATGCGTTTCTTCCAGAACATCCTTCATGATGTCGTTTTCATAGACAGGCTGTTCTCTGCCGTGTTTACGATTGACGTATGAATCAACCATGCCTCCCTGGAGCGGGCCAGGGCGGTATAGCGCTGTGGATGCGATGATATCGCGAATGTTATCGGGCTTGAGTGACCGGAGCAGATTACGGATTCCTTCCGACTCAAATTGAAAGACACCCTGTGTATGGCCCGATTGTAACAGTTTGTAAGTGGGTTCATCGTCCAGTGGCAATGCATCCAGGTCTATGGATTTGTTACGATGCTGTTGAATCAGCTTGACCGCTTTATCCAGCAGGGTAAGAGTGCGCAGCCCCAGAAAATCCATCTTCAACATGCCGACCTTTTCCAGGTCGTTCATGGTCCACTGTGTAGTAACCTGATATTCCTTTTCAGGAACTTGATCTCCCTTGTTGCCTTTTATCAGGACACGTTGAACAGGAACGAAGTCAGTAATCGGGCCATTGGCGATCACCACGCCGGCAGCGTGTGTTCCTACATTGCGATTGGTGCCTTCCAGTTTCATCGCAATGTCGAGCATTTCCTTAATGTGCAGATCCTGCTGATATTCCTTTCGTAAATCTGCTACTTTTTCCATCGATTCTTCGATTGAGATGCCCAGCGGAGCTTTCGGAATCAGGTTCGATAATGCATTAACACGATCCAACGGCACACCCAGAACACGCCCAACATCTTTAATCGCAGCACGAGCTGCCATCGTTCCAAAAGTTGCGATCTGAGCAACACTCTGTTCGCCATACTTCTGCTTAACGTACTGGATGACTTCTTCCCTGCGTTCCTGGCAGAAATCAATATCGATATCTGGCGCTTCTGCACGATTGGGATCAAGAAATCGCTCAAAGAGAAGGTCATATTTGAGTGGATCAACCTGGCTGATCTGCAGTACATAACTCAGCAACGAGCCACAGGCTGAGCCACGTGCTCCAGCGGGAATTCCTTTCTCGCGGGCAAACCTTACAAAATCCCAGACAATCAGGAAGTAACTGGCGAAACCCAGCCGGATGACCACTTCCAATTCTAGCTTCAGTCGGTCTTTGGCAGCTTTACTCGGCTTGCCATCATATCGAAATTGCAATCCTTGCTCGGCAAGTTCACTCAGATAACTTTCAGGCTTCTGTTCTTTAGGCAAATGGAAGACGGGAAAATGTCGCTTATTGAAATCGAATTCTATTTCGCAGGAGTTGGCAATCTCCTGTGTGCGTTTGACAGCTTCCTCGTGACCAGGAAAGAGATTATACATTTCCGATGGCGTACGAATGTAAAACTGATTTGAACCGTATCGCATGCGGTTCTCGTCACTTTTCAGTCTACCTGTATTAATGCAGAGCAAAACATCATGCGAAATGTCATCGCCTGATTTCAGATAATGTGCATCGCACGTTGCAACCAGAGGCAGGCCCATTTTGTCAGCGAGGTCGATGGCTCGCACATTCAACTCAGCCTGGGCTTCTATGCCGTTATTCTGAATCTCGACGTAAAACCGATCTTTGAATACTTTGACGAACCATTCCGCAAGTTTTTTAGCCTCCTTTAGTTGTTCCTTTAAGAGGAAACTGCTGAACTCACTCGACATACAGCCGGAAAGCACGGTGATGCCTTCACTGTGTGCTTCGAGGATTTCCTTGTCGATGCGTGGCTTGTAATAAAACCCCTCGAGGTAAGCCAGCGACGATAACTTGATAAGATTCTTAAACCCCTGTGTATTGTGAGCCAGCATGGTGAGGTGATAGCTGTATTCGCCACCAGTGCCTTTGTTCTCTTTCTCGGTTCGTTTACCGGGGGCAACATAGGCTTCATAGCCAACAATGGGTCGAATCCCCGCAGCTTCAGCTTCACGAAACAACTCGATTGCCCCATACAAGTTGCCATGGTCGGTTACCGCGACGGCATTCATCCCCAGGGATTTCACATGGGAACAGAGTTCCGGAATACGATTGGCGCCATCGAGCAGGCTGTAATGTGTGTGGCAGTGAAGATGAACAAATGGATTTGCGGAACTGTTGGTGGCAGGTTGTTTCATGTTGCTTCCATTCATTGATTGATGAGGGGATGATAGGGGACATCAAATGTCTGTCGAGTGATTTGAACAGCCCGTTTCGATGAATGTCAATTAACTATCGAGACTGCATTTCTCACCCAGTTCAATCCCGATATAATTCTTCATTGGTTCCCATAACAAGGTAGTCAGAGATATTATGCCAACCTATCAGTATGAATGTGCAGCTTGTCACTATTCCTTCGAGGAACTCCAGTCCATCAAGGAAGATGCATTGACCAAATGCCCGAAATGCAAAAAGAAAAAGCTGCAACGACTTCTCGGCACTGGAGCAGGTTTACTATTCAAAGGCTCCGGTTTTTACATCACCGATTATCGAAGTGATTCTTACAAATCAGCAGCTAAGGCAGATTCTGGAAAGTCTGATTCAGGTGGCACTGATAAGTCAGGCAGTTCGGGCAAATCAGAAGGCAAAGGGAAATCGGATTAGGTATTTAAAAACAGGTAAACGAAGCAATGCTGGTAATCTCTTGTCCTACTTGTCATAAATCGGAACGGATTGAATCCATTAAAACATGGCCATATTTTCCCTTTTGTGGAGAACGATGCAAGATCATCGATTTAGGCAACTGGTTGGATGAAGCATATCACTTGGCTGACTCTGACGATCCGGTTGAATCGATACCTGATGAGCTGGCAGATTAACCTTTCCTGATGGTCGCATGAATTAAATGTGGTTGAAGAGTCTGAGACGTTCTCGCGATTGACGAAAGTAGCTGGACAAGCTATATCCTCGCCCCATGAATCTGGCATGGAAAATTCACAACTGGGCGACCGTGTTTCGAGCAGGGTTCCTGCTTCTGTTGTGTTTACATGTCAATGCCTGTCAGCACAAGGAAACTTATGCTGAATCGGAACAATTACATCCTCAAATCTCCATAGAACAATCTCGGCCAATGCCGTTACATCAAGAATTGGTCGTAAACCAGATACCGCCTATTCCGGTTCAGTCCCCCCATGTCGCACCGGAAATCGAAAAACAACGAAGTGGTGGGCAACTTGCACTGACATCTGTCCAACTCTCACCTGCCGTGCAGACGGCTGCTGTGGAAATTCCAACGAGTCTGACACATTCGCGAAGTGGACTGCTGGTTGCTTTGGAGCACTATCTTGATCAACATCACGATGCAGCAGTCGCCGCCTTACAACAATATCCTCGGGATGACAGAGAAGCAGCTTTGGTAATGCTGCCATACCTAGCGCGTATGGAACAGGGCGAAAATTGGAACACGCTCAACGGAGCACAAAAACTGGCTCTCCTCGAATCGTTTCGCTCACTAATTCGACGATTAAGCATGTCTGCACCTCTGGTGCTGCAGAATGTTTCACTGGTAGAGGATCAGCCTCAGCGATTTGGTGAGGTAAAGCCTCGCACCAATTCGAACTATTATCCAGAAGACTGGGTTCATGCTTATGCAGAACTGGTCAACCTCATCGACCATACTGGAGGAGATGGTAAACGTCAGGTTCGTCTGGAAGTCACGCTCGAATTACATGGTCCCAGGGACAAAATCTACTGGACAGATACCAAGCCGTTTGAAAAAACAGGCAGTATCAGTTCACGGAACGATTATCATGTTGCAGCCAGTTTCACCTTGCCTAAACAGTTAATGCCAGGCATGTATCAATTGCATCTTTATGTGGTAGATCGGGATACCAACCGGAAGGCTCATGATTCACTGCCATTGCATGTGCTCGAATCGCGAGGCAGAGTGAGTAATAAGAGAAAATAATTCTGTCAGCACTTCGCAGTAATTCATGCAGATAATAACGATTGTTACAAGCAGTCAAGCGAGAGTGGTGATTACAGCACTGACATGTTCAGATAGCAAGTCTGCATTTTCCTATCCGTAAATGATGAATGCTTAGCCCCCATTTGATCGAAGAGTATTGAAGAGACTCTTCAGGGTAATGCTTCCAGAGAAAGTCTGTCATGTATTCCAACATCACCAGATCGATCTGTATCCTGCTGATTTGTTTATTTCCGGTAACAACGCATGCTCAAGAGTCGGGCAAGAAGGCAAAGAAGGAAACCAAAACACCAGCCGAACGGATCGAGTCATTGCTTGAAATTCTGAAAAATGACCGCAAGGAAGATCGCCGAGTTCAAGCAGCTGAAGAACTGGGTAAACTGGCAAGTAATGATTATCCCGAAATTGTCGCTGGGCTGATGGATTCACTGGTTCGCGATGAATCAACGTCGGTACGTAAAACGGTGATAAAAAGCCTTGCTGGCATTAAGCCAGAGTCCTACGAGATTAAAGACGCTCTCGATCAAGCAGTAAAGTCGGATAAGGCATGGTCGGTCAGGCAGGTTGCCCGGTTATCCGTCTTTCGATACAAGCCGAAAGATGAACCAAATTATGTTCCTGGACCCAAGTTGAGAAATACATCCAAACCATCACAATCAGGCGCAGTGGCCAGTCAGAAGTCATCCGCTTCCATGTCTACCAAACCTGCTGATCCGTTGAAAACACTGTCTATTCCAGAAAGATCCGTAACAGATGCTTCTATGCCCATTTTCCCTCCCGCTCCTGTTATGGCTTCTGCACCAGGTACCATGAATCCGGCTCCAAATTCAGCCAAATCGACCGTCGAAATTCCTGCGAGATTGACTGCGCCAAAGCCTGAAAGTAAATGACAAGCTATACTAACCTGACTCGAAACCAGAATGAGCCTGTGCCGTGCCCGATCCACAGAAAATGTTAGCGACCATCCAGAAAGCTATTCAGATACTGAAGCAGCAGCCTGGCAGGGTTGGGAAATACGTGGAACTGCAGGATGCTGACGAAATCATCATCTTAGGTGATCTGCATGGCAACCTGACCAATTTCAAAAAACTCCATGAGTTAGCCAAGTTGGATAAACACCCTAAAAGACATCTAGTAGTGCAGGAACTCGTTCACGGACCTTTTTCTTACACCAACGACGGTGGGGAAACCTCACATCGACTTGTTGACATTGTCTGTGCCTATATATGTCAGTTCCCATTTCGTGTGCACTACCTCTTGGGAAACCATGAACTATCTCAATGGACACGTCGGGAAATTGGCAAGAACAATGAAAGCCTCAACGAGCTATTTAGTAAAGGTGTCAGTACTGCTTACCCCCATCATACCGAAGCTTTTTTAACAGCCTATGATCAACTGTTCTCGGCTTTGCCAGCTGCTATTCGACTTCCTAATGCTGTGTTTATCAGTCACAGTATGCCTGCTGCCAGTCGTCTGCTTGATTGGGAAGTAGACGATCTGAAAAAGGCACAACATACGGATGAAGATTTTAAAATAGGCGGTGCAGTGCACGGAATCGTCTGGGGTAGAGATACCAGTGAATTTACCGTGTCAACTTTCCTGGATATTGTGAATTCGGAACTGCTCATTTCGGGACATATTCCAAACGAAAAGGGATTTGAAACTCCCAACAAATATCAGATTATCCTCGATGGCACCATCGAGAACCCACCTGCGTTGTTATTCTCAACTCGCGAAAAGCAGACTCAGCAGAAACTGCTTGATTCCATGAAATGGCTGAAGTGAATTGCCAGTATGTGATCAATTTCCTTCTGGCGTTTTCATCCGAAATTCCCTTGTTGTAAATACATACATGGCCGCAAGGGTACTGACCAGAAAAATGCTCAGCAACGTGATGATGCATTCCTGGCTGTCAGGCAACACTTCTTGAGCAACTGCCCATTTGATTGCACTTTTATTGGTAGTGTTAGGCAGTTGAAATTGTTCACCAATCCAGTTGCAAACCAGACACTGGTAATAGTGAACACTGGTAAATTTTCGTAAGACAAACGGATAGTTTGCCAGGAATATCTCAAATACAGCAATATAGACAACACCGATAATCAACGAGGGTCGGAGCAACACACTGATCAACCCAAAGAGTCCGGCATTGGCAGCAATCAGAAGTGCTGTTGGTGCGAGTAATGCCAGCCAACGGGTTACCCAACGATGTTCGTTTTCCAGTCCGCTGCCAGTCCAGAGTGCGGCCAGAGTAATACCCGTGAAAATCGAGGTAATCAGCCAGGCAATCAGAATAGCTGCGCTTATCTTGCTGAGATAAATGACCCATCGTGGTATGGGACACAGGAGCAGGTAGGTCAGTGTCTGGTTTTCCTGCTCGTCACGTATCATGCCGGATGCAAGAAGCAGCGTCGTAATCGGCGCCACCACTGACGAACAGTAGAGCATTACCGTAATAAACTCTACTTCCAGAAAAGCCGGTAGTAACTCACCGGACTTGAAACGCGGCACGCTAATCCCGCGAAATATGAACACGACAACTAGCGGGACCATGGCAAGAACGATCAGAAGCAACGCGCGTCGCCATTGGATCAGGCTTCTGAGTGTAATAGTAAATACTGTGGAGACGGCGCCCAAAGGAATGGAACGATCCAGACTGACAGAAGCAGTTGACATGGCGTTTACGTCTCAGCAAGGTACTTTCGCTTTGTACGTTAGTTCGTTCCAGTTGTCTGTATATTTTTCTGTCCAGAGTTATTCACTGTAGCAGTTTGAGAAGTCAAGGGTCGCGGTAGTCAAGAACATCAATGCAAGCCGAGGAAATCCACTTTCCCCGAACTGATATTGTACAGGCCACCAATGATCTTGATTTTGCCCTGTTTTTCCAATTGACTCAGCGTGTTGCTTTCACGTTTGATATAGGCAATGGTATGTTCGACATTGCGTCGGGCTACCATGTCTATGAAGCTACGTTTTTCTTCAGGAGTCCAGGATTTGGCCATCTGATGTACATTCGTGTCTACGGATTTCTGCAGTTCACCCAGCAGCAGATCAAGATGTTCACACCCAGTGAATTCGGTTGGAGTCTTGCCTGAAAGAGTAAGATCAACAGCGGAACTGACTGCTCCGCAACTGGTATGCCCCATAACAAAGACCAGTTTGGCTCCGGCAACATGGCAGGCGAACTCCATGCTCCCCAGTACCTTTTCACGTGCAACGTTGCCGGCAATGCGAATGGTAAAAATATCTCCCACACCCAGATCAAACACAATCTCGGTAGGTGCGCGAGAATCAATACACCCCAGAATTACGGCCATCGGATATTGCTTTTCTGCAGTCTGTGAGATTTGTCGATGCAGATCCCGGCTAAGACGGTTGCCTGTGTAGAAACGCTCGTTTCCTTCCTTCAGAATTTCAATGACCTGATCAGGCGTCAGTTGTTCACGCAGTTCCTGGCTGCTGTAATCGACAAACTGAATTACATCCTTGATCTGGTATTTCTCCTGAAAACCAATCAGACTCACCTGTATTCCACGCGCAGGTCCGATCTCATTCTTCAACTCATGAATCATTTCAAGAATATCGGGATCAACATAGTCAGTATCGCGTGCGTCAATCAGTAAATGCTTGACATCAGGAGCATCTTCCAGGATTCGACCTAGAACTGCCTTATTCAGAAAGCTGACTTGATTCGCCAGCCGGATGTGAAAGACATCGCCACTAATGTGTTTTTCAAGGACTTTCGTCATGGGACGTTTCAAATTGCTACGAAGGATGAAACCAATACTGACAACCAGGCCAATCAAAATACCAATCAACAGATCAGTGAAAATGATTGCAACGATGGTGACAATGAAAGGGAGAAACTGATACCTTCCCTGCTTCCACATACTTACGAAATTATGGGGATGTGCCAGTTTCCAGCCTGTCATGATGAGAATAGCAGCCAGGCAGGATAATGGAATCTGGTTGAGTAATCCTGGTAGAAACAAAACAAACACGAGCATATGTACGCCGTGCAGAATGGTAGAGAGCTTGGATCGCGCACCGGAATTGATGTTGACGGTGCTGCGAACTATGACGGAGGTTACAGGAATGCCACCGATAATTCCGCTGAGGAAATTGCCAACTCCCTGCGCGGTCAACTCTCTACTAGGTGGTGAACGTCGTTTCTGAGGATCAATTTTGTCGACCGCTTCCAGGTTCAACAATGTTTCCAAGGATGCAACAATGGCAATAGTGACTGCCGCTTTATAGATGCTGAATTGTGAAAGGAATGAAAAGTCTGGAAAGGTCAGCAATTTTGAGAGCTCATCCCAGGTTGTAATTACCGGGACTTGAACGAGATGGCTGAGTTCAGGTTTTGAACAGATACTGATATCCCATGGTTCGCCCAAGTATTTGAGGAAATTGTGCAATGCACAGCCGCATATCACAACTACCAGAGGTGCAGGAATCAACGAGGATTTCAATGATTTAATTCGATCCCAGCCCATCAGAATCAGCATGCTGACGATACCAACCAAGAGTGATCCTGAATGCAGATCAAAAACAGAATCGATCAGTTCGGTGAAGGTATTGCGATTATCTGGCTGGAAAAAACTCATTTCACCATCTGGATCAGGATCATGGCCTACCAGGTGAGGCAACTGTTTTAAGATTAGAATAATGCCTATTGCGGTCAGCAATCCCTTAATGACACTGCTGGGAAAGAACTCAGCGATAAATCCACACTTAAACACACCGAACAGAAACTGAATAACGCCAGCTACCACCAAGGCTGCCAGAAATCCCTCAAATGAACCAATACCTGCTATTTGAGCAGATACCACTGCTGTCAATCCTGCTGCCGGACCTGCAACGCTGGTATGTGATTTGCTAATTAGCCCCACGACAATTCCGCCAACAATGCCCGCAATAATTCCAGCCATGAAAGGAGCATCAGAGGCTTTGGCCACACCCAGACATAAAGGTAAGGCCACTAAAAATACCGTAATACTGGCAACAAAATCACGACTGATATGGGCAACAAGTGGGGTGCTTCTTTTCATCAATCGGTTTCCGGTTATCGGAGCCTGAATAACTCCCATATCTTAGGATAATCTATAAGTTGTATGTTGTTCATCCCCAAATCCTCGAGGTTTGGTTGGTATTCGTACAGTCTCGCTCTCTGTTTCTTCGTTTGCATCAAAGTACCAGTAAGTCGCCTTTCGCTGTCAAAACCCACCTGCATAGATAATGTTCAATTGTTCGTAACCCGGGGGCACCCCGTATTGAATCACCTGTGTCGAACATTCACTCTATACTAACTGTTTGTAAGATGTCAGATACGCGTGTTGCAAGTATTTCAAGGGGAAATCACCTAACCATATGTAGCGATTACACGAGCTCTACTTTTCACGCCTGTCATAGCATCAGGCAGGGTTGTAGCCGGTAAGCCGCTTCTCAGGCCAGTGATTGAATTGACTGAAACACTTGACAGCAAGGATGTTCCAGAACGGCAAGCCTTTGGGTCGATAGCGTAAGTGCCAGCCCAAAGCGGCGGTTTTGGAAGCGCGGTGGGATAGGACCTGGCTCATACCAGCCTCACGCTTCCGGACAACATGATTTTGCAACCGGGAGTAGGCCACGATGGCTTTGTTAAAAACGCGCCGTAGCACCTTGAGGACTGATTCCGCTATGAATCGACCACGTCGCATCAGAAGCGAATCAGCACAATCTCCCCTGGAGACCTATCTCCGTGAGATAAATGAAACAGCATTACTCACCGCGCGGGAAGAAAAAGAACTGGCCTATCAGATTATTGCAGGCAGTGGCGCTGCTCGTGAACGCATGGTCCGGGCCAATCTGCGTCTCGTCGTGAACATTGCTCGCAGCTACACCGGCAAAGGCCTGGCATTACAGGATCTGATCGAGGAAGGAAATCTTGGGCTCCTTCGTGCTGTCGAGGGTTTCGATCCGGGGATGAACACCCGTTTCAGTACCTACGCCAGCTACTGGATCAAGCAGTCCATCAAACGGGCATTAGTTAATTCAGCCAAGACCATTCGCATTCCAGCTTACATGGTGGAATTGCTTTCCAAATGGCGACGAGCCACTGCACAACTGAATGATTCACTAGGTAGACCGCCAACACAGGAAGAAGTGGCGAGGGTACTGGAACTGCCTAAGAAAAAGCTGAACATCATCAAGAAAGCCATCAAGATTTACAATGCGACGCCACAGACCGATCAGCCTGAAGCTGGCTGGACGCTGGGTGAAATGTTGACTGATGACCGCACCCGTACCCCAGATGCAGAAATGGTGATGTCGGATGATCTGGTGCAGGTCTTGCAGTTGCTGGAAAAGATGGACAAGCGTGAAGCTACCATTCTCCGCATGCGGTTTGGCCTGGACGCTGAAGAACCCAAGACACTCAAAGAAATTGGTGAAGCATTAGGCCTTACACGTGAACGCGTTAGGCAAATTGAAAGTGAAGCACTGGCACGATTGGCTGAAAGCCTGAATGGTGAGTAAGTAAAACGTCGAATGCAAATCAACCCCTGAAGCAATTCAGGGGTTTTTGTGTTGAAAGTGTTTCATTACGCCATGTAACGTGAACGCACTTCATCATAGAATGCCTATCTTCTGCAGGGAGTGGTTCATGTCGCGTATTTGTTGCATTCCGTTACTCGTTTTCGCTTCCCTGGCGGTTTGGGCGGATGATTCTGTTCAAAGTGGTCGTGGCGAAGTCAAACTCACCGATAAAGCCCGTCGTATTCATCAGGAAGCCATTCTGGTGGATGGCCATAACGACTTGCCTTATCGCTTTAGGCAGCTGAAAGATCGAGGGTTGGATCGCTATGACATTACTAAGAATGTCGCCGAGTTCCATACCGATATTCCACGTCTGAAAGCAGGCAATGTCGGCGTGCAGTTCTGGTCTGCCTATGTAGATGCCAGCCGATCTAAAGATTTAACAGCAGTTCGGGCAACCTTGGAGCAAATCGACATCATTCAGCGCATGATCAAGAAGTACCCGCATACCTTCGAGCAAGCATTCACGTACGAAGACATACTCAGGATTCGTAAAGCGGGCAAGATTGCGTCGTTGATTGGTGTCGAGGGTGGCCACTCCATCGACAATTCTCTCGGCGTATTGCGTGTGTACCATACGCTCGGTGTGCGGTATATGACATTAACTCACTCCGATACGCTTGACTGGGCAGATGCCTCCACCGACAAGCCAAAGAACAATGGTCTGTCTCCATTTGGAGAGTTGGTTGTTCTTGAGATGAATCGTCTGGGCATGCTGGTCGATATTTCACATGTTTCTGCAGACACCATGCGGCATGTTCTTAAGGTAACACGAGCACCGGTGATTGCTTCGCATTCTTCGGCTTATGGCATTGCTGAACATCCCCGTAATGTCCCTGATGATGTTTTGAAGTTAGTTGCCAAAAATCGTGGCGTGGTCATGGTCAATTTCTTTTCAGGGTTTGTGGTACCCGAGGGTGCTCGCCAGATGGCGAGCATGTTTGAAACGGTCCGCAAGCTGCAAGAAAAATACCCCAATGAAAATGATTTCAAAGCGGCCTTTGATACCTGGAAAAAAGAACATCCCATTCCACGAGGAAGTGTTCATACGGTGGTAGATCACATCGAACATATCATCAAGGTGGCTGGAATTGATCATGTCGGATTGGGTTCCGATTACGATGGAATTGGTACGACTCCCCGGCAAATGGAGGATGTCTCCAGCTATCCTTTGATCACACAGGAACTATTAAACCGTGGTTATTCGAAAGAAGATATCCACAAAGTGTTAGGGAACAACGCGTTACGTGTGATGAAGGAGTGCGAGGAGTGTGCACAGCGATTGTCTAAACTCCCTGTTACCAGTGTTTTGGGGCCGGCGCGAAATCCTTAATTCATTTGAAAGGTACACTTGATACGTTATACAATGGCAAGCCAGGAACTTTTCCCTTTGGAATGGTATTTTTTGAATCAGCATCATGAGACTCACACTACCGGGGTGAGTGGCATTACTGAGGACGGTTGATGATCTCTCTACCTTTTTGGCTTCAGCAGCGTGGTGGCGAATTAGCGCCCATTGATGAACGCACTATTCAGATTAAGGGAACTCAACTTCCTACTTGTGAATTATCGGTGTTCCCCATGCCGACGGGTGTTGGCTGGCGCGTTGCCATCGACTTGATTACTGGTGAATGTCGCAAGACACTGGCACACACTGAAAGTCCGTTTGAGAATGAAATGGCTGCCTGGCAGGCTGGTTTTGACCTCTATCGCCAGAGAATTGATAAAAAATAAGCGTCGTTCACTTCATTTCAACGAGACAAGAATGAATCAACTCTACAAGCAATCTATTGCGGAGCTACTGGGAACATTTTTTATTACATTCATTGGTGCCGGGGCTGTCTGTGTTGATGCGTTCCTTCAGTTTTCGGGACAGCCATCCATTGGCCCTTTGAGCATTGCCGTTGCACAAGCCTTGGCTGTGGCCATTGCGATCACATTTACCATGAACGTTTCTGGTGGATATTGTAACCCGGCAGTTTCTTTCGCGTTGCTCTTTACTGGACGATTGGAATACAAGCAAACAACCTATTTTGTTTTCGCACAATTCCTGGGAGCTTTGCTGGCGGGCTTTTTTCTTACAGTAATTTTTGGTTATGCAGGAAATACTGTCTCCACGGTAGCTCTTGGAACGCCACATTGCGCTGAAAGACTGAAAGCACTGTTCAATCGCGATATGGATCTGCAATTGACAGCGATGGCTACACTTATCGAATTGATCATGACTTTCCTGCTGGTGCTCGCAATCTATGGCACAGCCATTGATCGTCGTACGCCTCGAGTTGGCGGTTTCGGGGTTGGTGCAGCAGTGTTAGTGATAATACTAGTCGGTGCTGCTTTCACAGGGGCATGCATGAACCCGGCTAGATACTTGGGAACAACTGTTTGGGAAGCTGGAATTCAGAACGATTGGTCAAAAATAGGTGACTGGTACGTGTATTTTATCGGTCCGGTGTTAGGTGCCGTTCTGGCTGCCTGGATTTACAGTTCCTATGTGCTGGAAACGCCACCCGAAAAAGTTTGAAGTTGTATAATATGGATGAGAATTTCACGCCAGCGGATACGATTTTCGCTGGCGTTTCGGCTTGTCTGTGTTTGAGAATACGTTCATCATGAACTGAACGCAGAAAGTCAACCAGTGAGTATTTGAGCAACGGGCAATGGCCAACACAATGACCAAACGCGACTATTATGAGGTTCTTTCTGTAACCAGGACTTCATCGATTGAGGAAATTAAACGTTCCTACCGCAAGCTGGCGATGCAATACCATCCAGATCGCAATCCTGGTGATGCAGAAGCAGAAGTAAAATTTAAGGAAGCAGCAGAGGCGTACGATGTTCTTTCTGATCCAGAGAAGAAAGAACGATATGATCGCTATGGCCATGCTGGGTTAAATAACATGGGTGGCGGTGGGGCAGGATTCACCAACCTGAATGATATTTTTGATTTGTTTGGCGATATTTTTGGCGGATTCAATATGGGCGGAAGCGGGAGAACACGCCGCGCCCAGGGACAGGATCTGCAGATAGATATTGAGCTTGACCTTGTCGATGCTTTTAAAGGCACCGTCAAACCGATTGAATTTAACCGTGCGGAAGTATGCAGCGAGTGTAATGGATCAAGAATGAAGAAAGGCTCGCGACCTGCCAAATGTAATCGATGCGGCGGCAGGGGGGCAGTGGTGTCGAGACAGGGATTCTTTCAGATACAGGTGGCATGTCCCAGTTGTGGTGGGCGAGGTGAAATAATCACCGATCCGTGTGGCAAATGCGATGGCCAGGGGCAGGTGCTCAGCAAACGAAAGCTCGAGGTAAACATTCCTGCTGGGGTAGATAATGGCAGCAGAATTCGCTTGCCTGGAGAGGGCGAAGTAGCTGAAATTGGCGGGCCTCGTGGTGATCTATATTGCCGTGTTCGCGTCAAACCGCACAACGTGTTTCAGCGTGATGGTACAGACTTATTGTGCGAGGTACCGATTACGTTCTCCCAGGCAGCACTGGGCGGCGAACTTGAAGTTCCAACACTGACAGGCGCTTCATCCGTTACCTTACCACGTGGCACTAATCATGGCGACATTTTCAGAATCCGTGGAAAAGGCATGCCCGATGTTCGAGGAAGAGGAAATGGCGATCTCCTCATCAGAACTCTGATCGATATTCCCAAGAAACTCACCAAACGGCAGGAAGAACTGTTGCGCGAACTCGCGGAAATCGATCAGAAACATGTTTCTTCAGAACGTAAAGGGTTCTTTGATCGCGTCAAGGATTGGCTGACCGGTGATGAAAAGCAGGAAGGAGCGAAAGCGTGAGCAAGCAGGTAAAGATTCCAGTGAACGAGCCACAACAACCTGTTGCCCCCGAGGTTCAGTCCGAATCGACTACCAAGTCAGAGCTGGACAAGGTCTGTGAAGAACGAGACAAGTATCTCGATCTGCTGCGTCGAACACAGGCCGATTTCGAGAACTATCAGAAACGTTCATTGCGTGATGCAGAAACCGAACGGCGCTATGCACAAAAAGCACTGGCCCTGGAAGTTCTGCCTGCAATCGATAACCTGGATCGATTCCTGACATCGGTCACGGAAGAAAATGATCTTTCCCGCGCAGTTGTTATGGTCCAGAAACAACTGCTTGATGGCCTATCACGGCAGGGGATCAAGCGGATGAAATGCGTGGGACAGTTATTCGATCCCAACCTGCATGAAGCGATCATGCAACAACCATCAGATCAGAAGCCAGATACTATTCTGGTCGAAGCAGAAGCTGGATACACCTATCACGACCGCGTGCTCCGGCCGGCTAAAGTAGTTATTGCCAAAGCAGCGGATTAATTTGTCACTAAGCTGGTGCAGTTACGGACTCTGATCCCGTTACGCTGTCGGTGCGCACTACCAGTTCATGATTGAATGGCTGTAGTGCCGTAATTAAGAATTGAATATGGTCATCGAGAGGAACTTGAAACTCCTCGGCACCACGTATGATATCATCACGATTAACCTTGGCGGCAAATTGTTTGTTCTTCATTTTCTTTTTCACACTGCTGACCGTCATACCTTCAAAGCCTTCCGGCCTCATCAGGGCGCACGCGACGAGGAAACCGCATAATTCATCGCAGGCATAGAGAGCCTTCTCCATTGGTCTGACTCGTGGGCAGTCTGAAATATAATCAGCATGAGATTTAATGGCATAAATTACTTCTTCAGGATATCCTCGTTCCTGCAGGATGTGTGAACCCTGAAGTGGATGATCTGGAGGATCAGGCCAACGCTCGTAGTCAAAGTCATGCAGAAGCCCCACAATTCCCCAGGTTTCCTCGTCGTCATTCAAATGACGAGCGTAGGCCCGCATGGCTATTTCCACAGCTCGCATGTGCCTTTGAAGAGAAGGGTTTTTAACGAATTCTTTGACCAATGCCCAGGAATCTTCCCGTTTCATCTGCTTTTTCCATGCTATGCTAATGATTACTAGCGATTATCACCGGCATTCTCACGCCCAGCAAGGAGAATACATGAAAACGACCATGAATCGACGAACCTTTACAGGGGCAGTTGCCTCATTGACGGCACTCAGTGCCAGTCGAGTGTACGGAGCGAATCAGCAGGTTCGACTTGGTTTTATCGGGTGCGGTAATCGAGGGGATCAATTGCTTGATGCGTTTCTTGATACCACCAATGCCAGTTGTATTGCGTTTTGTGATCTGAATCAAAAGTACATCAAACATGCTGCAGGCAAGGTTCAAGGCATTATCGCTGAATACAAGGATTATCGGCAACTATTGGAAAACAAAGACATCGATGGGGTTGTCATTTCAACCCCGGATCACTGGCATGCACTCCAGACCGTCGATTCTCTTCAGGCTGGCAAGCACGTTTATATCGAGAAGCCATTATCGCTCTGTGTGGCCGAAGGACGAGCCATGGTAGATGCTGCACATAAGGCAAAGAAAACGGTTCAGGTTGGTTTCCATCGACGTTCCTCCAACTTTTGCAATGAGGCAGTGCAATTGATACAGCGCAAGGAAATTGGTGATATTACCATGGTGAGGGCATTCCATACACAGAACGAGTATCCCATGGGAATTGGCAATCCAACCGATGAAAAACCGCCAGTCGATCTGGATTGGGACAAATGGGTCGGTCCTGCACCCATGAAATCCTACAATCAGAATCGTACCTTCTACCGATTTCGTTGGTTCTACGATTATTCAGGTGGTCAGTTGACCAATATGGGCGCTCATTATCTGGACATGATCCACTGGGCACTGGGAGTCGAAGCACCACAATTTGTAACAGCTTTGGGTGGTAAACTGGTCATCAAGGATAACCGAGAAATTCCTGACACACTCGAAGTGGTTTACCAATACCCCGATACTCTGGTTACTTTCACGCAAGTTAATGCCAACGGGGCTCCGGGAACTTCACAACCAGGTGCAGATATTGAATTCCGGGGAACTAAAGGAACCCTGTATGTTCTGGGTAAAAGCTACATAGTGATTCCCGAGACCAATATGGGGGTTCCATTCCCGGCACAGAATCCAATTGATCGCACTTTGATTGCCAAGTATCGTGGTTCTGGAAAAGCTCAAATTGGTGGAAAGAAAGTATCAGGCAATGCGGATACTATCTGGCATACCAGAAACTTCATCAGTTCAATTACCAACGACAAGAAACCTAATTGTCCCATCGAAGTTGGTCATCGATCTACGACGGCAGCATTATTGGGTAACATCGCCTTGAAAAAGCGGGCAACACTCGAATGGGATGCCAAGAATGAGCAGTTTGTCAACAATAAGGAAGCCAATCAGTTGCTGAAATACGAGTATCGAAGTCCGTATAAGTTTCCTACTTTGTAATCCATCACAAATCTGATTTTAATTCATGCCCCCGATTGTCTAACCGGGGGTAGTTCTTTGATATAACGCTGGTCAAATCGACGCATACCTAGTTGACATTTCCGAGATGAATCCGACTGACACCAAATCAGTAATTTTTGTTGCAGTAGCTTGGCAAATGCTGTTTGATGAAGCATTGAAGAATCATCATGAGTTACACCTCAGGAGTATTTGCCATGTTAATCAAGAATTCTGTTCGGCTTTCCATTGAATCGTTAGAGGAAAGGCTGGTTTTTGATACCAGTTTGATTCAAGCACCTCAGCTTCTACCTGAACTTTACAGCTCAACCACATCGACTGTAACAAGTAATCTGGGTGCTGAGCAGGTACTTCGATGGAACTCACTTGCCCTGCAGGCAATTGCGATCAACCGTACCGCACCGCCGTTGGCAGCTCGAAATCTGGCCATGATTTCGATTGCCATGTTTGATGCAGCCAATGGCATAGCACGGTCGGAACAGAGCTTTCTGGTAAAAGGCAGAGCTCCTCGAGGTACCAATATGCATGCAGCTATCGGGTATGCAGCACATAAAATGCTGGTTGGATTGTTCCCGGCTCAGAAAGCTATCTTTGATACTGAATTGCGCGACATCATCGGTCAATTACCACGAGGCTTAGGTGTACAGTTAGGAAAAGTCTGGGGAGCGGTGGTGGCTAATCGAGTATGGACTGCACGAAAAAATGATGGAGCAACTGACGTAGTAACCTACCAATCGTCGATGCTACCCGGACGCTGGCAACCAACTCCCCCAGCGTTTGTTCAGAATCCTCTGTTGCCTCAATGGCCGGGAGTTACGCCATTTGCCATAACCAGCGGTGATCAGTTCCGTGCACCAGTTCCGCCAGCCTTAAACAGTCAGATTTATGCTGACAATCTGAATGAAGTAAAGTCACTGGGATCGGTAAACAGTCTTACAAGAACAGCCGATCAGACTCAAATTGCGAGATTCTGGGCAGCTGGGGCGGGCACTGTGACACCTCCTGGCATGTGGAATGTTTTTGCGCAGCAGCAAGCGCGTGATGCAAACTTGTCAACCGTAAAGACAGCAAAGCTTCTAGCAGTATTGAACGTAGCCATGGCTGATGCTGGCATTGCCTGTTGGGACAGTAAGTATGTCTTTGATTATTGGCGACCGGTTACCGCCATTCGCCAGGCAGACCTTGATGGCAACGATCTTACGCAACCTGATCCGGGCTGGACATCACTGATTGGAACACCGCCGTTCCCGAGTTATACTTCAGGGCACAGTACTTTTAGTGCTGCTGCAGCCGAAGTTTTCTCAGCTTTCTTTGGTGCTCAAACGGCCTTTTCCGGATCTTCAGATGGATTGCCTGGCGTTGTACGCCATTGGAATAGCTTCCGCGATGCAGCAACTGAAGCTGGTGATAGCAGAATATTTGGAGGTATCCACTTCAGATTTGATTCAACCGAGGGTTTAAACTGTGGCAGGCAGGTAGGTATCGTAGCACTGCAGAAATTCGGAATGCAGCCTGCTGCCTGACGAATGATACACACAGAGACGACTGACCAGATACTTTATTATCTGGTCGGTCGCTTCCGATAGACAAATTACTTGATGCTGCTGATCTTGAAGTTGGATAATTGCAGTTCTCGAGCATCAACTTCATTCGTGACCGTCACCACGCGGATCACCTTCGGCAAATCCAATCCCTGGTGGCGAATCCAGTTTTGATTGTGTGCTTCAGACCTCTCCAGCGATCCATCTTGGGCCCAATATTGAACTACAAAGGAAGTTGGCAAAAACTTACCTTCCTCATTCCTGCCGTTCTCCTGAACAATGATGCTGAATTTCCCATCACCCTGCTTGCGATTGACTTCCATGATCTGGTTATCACGAATGCGGTAACTGGAATGCATCTCATCGTTCAGAATGTTCACCAGCCGACCCAGTGGATGAGAGGTAATGCCGTCAGCAAAGGCACAGGGAGTCTTTCTGGGGATTGCAGGTTGCAAACGATGTGTAATGGTTGAAGTAAGAACTTTTTTGACCCAGACTAATGGTTGTCCCTGAATGTCTGTTATTGTCACAACACCCTTGCTGTCTACTTGAACTGTTCCCCGATACTGCTTCTGATTCACATTCAGCTGAATTTCGGCAGTAAATCCTGGAAAATTCTCCATGACTGCTCGTGTTGCACGAGCGTTTGATAACATTTCAGAAGCTTCAGGCTGCTCAACAGGCTTCTTCACGTTATCGCTTACAATACAGAGTGTTGCACACACAAACGAAACCAACATGGTGGACATTCACAACTCCAAGCATAGTGACTGATAAATTGCTAATTGAGATAATGTCTCAACGCATGTCGAATAAAATACTTTTGAGTAAATGATTGTCCAGTTAATTCATACAGAAAAGTAAATAATACTCATCAGAGGAGTTACTTGTGTCCAAACCAACTATGTTATTGCTGGCTGAGTTTATTTACGGTTGAATTCACGATATGTCGATCCCAGGCAGAAAGTTGAGGTAGATCAGGTTTAACAATTGAATTCATGGGAAAACCCAAGCGATGAAGGGTTGCCTTGAGTCTCGCTTGTGAAGTGTCGCGTCCCAGCCTTTGTGGTAGTTTCAAATCCTGTGCGGTCATGGTTACCATTCTTGCACTGTTTGCTGTGATGATGCCACCCTTCAGCAACGGCGCCAGTATAAACAGATCACGTTGCTGAGCGCGAGCGTCTCGCCGTGCGCCAGTCTCGTATGCAGTTTCAAAAGCAAGAACGGTATCGACAGGCAGAATAGCGGCTTCGGGACACATGGCACCATGTCCACCGATGGCCTGAAACTGAGTTAAGTTTAGCGCAGTTCCACTGAGGAATACTTTTCCAAGGCCCGTTGTGCCACTGATATGTTTCTGTACTTCCCGCAGATCGAGAGTGGATTCCTTGGCACCGATGACATTGTCTAATGACAGAATCTGAATGACTTCATCGGCCTTCAACGGTCGATCGACACTTCCAGGCATGTGATAATAGAAAACTGGCAATTCGTGTGCTTGAGCCAGCATTTGGTAGAAGCCCAGGATATCGCAAAAAGGCGTTCGAGCAGGTCCGGTATACTTGACCAATACAGCGCTGGCACCCAGATTCTTGGCCTGCTTCAATTGATCAAGTGCGGAAAAGATATCACTGGAATGTATTCCTACGACTACGGGAACTTTTCCTTGTACTACGGCAACGGCAGTCGATATAACCTGTGCACGTTCCTCATGACTGGCATACATACCTTCGCCAAGCGTGCCCAGTACCAGCAATCCGTTTACTCGACCAAAGAGCTGATATTTGATTTGACGAGCTAGGGCTTCAGTATCAACCCCACAACCAGTGCAATTCCAGGGAGTTAAAACCGTGGGGTAAATACCCGACCAGGCAGGACGGCAGCATGCTAGTGGAGCTTTGTTAACTGGTGGGCACAGCAGATGATCCTGAGCCTGTAAGCTGCATGCAAAGATCAACAACAGAGTCAAACAGTAGCGAATCATGATGCAACTCCCGCGGAAAGAGCATCCGCTATCGCATCACTCGGCAAAACCTGCCTGTAAAGTATGGTCTGAATGATAGTTGATTGGCAACTAGACGTCACATAGCCCTAATGTGCCATAAAAACGTAATAATCTGCATTCGAAATAGAATGTTTACGCAACAGGCCGGCCCATTGCTTCCATCAGCATTTTCATGTCATCCCAAACATCTTTCTTCGCGTTGGGATTCCGTAACAGATAAGCTGGGTGATATGTGGCAACTACTTTGATGCCATCCACCTGATGAATCTGCTTCCGCATTTTGCCAATGCTGATCGTGGTATTCAAAATGGTCTGAGCTGCTACCAGGCCGAGACAGCAGATAAACTTTGGCTGAATCAACTGAATTTGTCGATCAAGAAACCCTCGGCAATGTGATACCTCATCAGCCAGCGGTTGGCGATTTCCAGGGGGACGGCACTTCAAGACGTTGGCAATGTAGATTTCTTCTCTTTTCAACTTACATGCTGCTATGATTTTATTCAGCAGTTGTCCTGCAGCGCCGACAAACGGCTCACCTGCCTTGTCTTCATCGGCTCCTGGTGCTTCGCCGATGAACAGTAACTCTGTGTCAACGTTTCCCACACCAAAGACGGTACGTGTTCGATTACGAACCAATTCAGTGCATCGCGTACAGGGTTGCACTTCCTGCTGGTCAATGAGATTCAGTTGATGTCGTTTATGATCTGTAGAGTATGCTTCAGTGGTGCTGTGAGTGGCTTTCTGCATTGAAGTTGCGGGAGAAGACGCGTTTCCTGGCGAGTGGACAACAACTGGCTTCTCCAGACGTGATACAACGGTTGGTACAATGTTATCTGAAGAGGGAAGAAATGAGACTCCTCCTGCCTGCAGACTGCTGACGTGCTGCAATGCCATACGTGCCAAATCAGCACCTGTCATATTAAAAGCCCCTTTGATTCACATGGATGAGATTATGTATGAGTGTCTGAGAGTCATCTCGACTTGTGCATTTTTTGAACTGCGACTATCGTTGCGTTCATGCATAATCAATCGGCAGTACACCGCTGGTTTTGTCGAGGTTGGTATCCTTCTACCGACCGTTCCGCCATGTTGATTTTGTTGCTCCTGGCACTCACGCTGAAAATTACCGTGTTGTTACAGAAACCGATTCTCGCACGCGATGGCATCCTGCAATTGCAATACGCTTTTGAGCTGAGTGAACGACCCTGGACTTCAGTGATTCGAGAATCCCCTTTTCATCCCTGGTATGCCTATTCGGTGCTGGTCACTTCACAAATATTTCAATGGTTCGAGCCGGGAATACTCACGCCAGATCAATGGCAATGGTGCGGACACCTTTCATCTTCTTTCGCTGGTCTTTTGATGATATTTCCTCTGTATGGCTTAGCACGTTCATGGCTTCCCATCCGAGTAGCTTGGATTGGCTCGTTGCTGTTCTTGATTTTGCCAAGTGTTGTTCACACAACGTCTGATGTACTTACTGAAAGCTGGTATCTCGTGTTTGCACTGGGTGCGATGTGGGCAATGGTGCATGGAGTCAAATCCCAACGCTCCAGTTGGTTTGTTGTTTCGGGATTACTTGCTGGTTCAGCATATCTGGTTCGCGTGGAAGCGCTTATCCTGCCTATGACCTGTCTGCTATGGATTGTGATCCGCAACTGGCAGAATCATGTCTGGATTCCAACGCTGTCGAGTTTCAGAAATCTGCTCTTACTGATATGCTGCTTTCTCCTGCCTCCGTTGCCTTACATGTTGACGATTGGAACTTGGAGCAACAGGCCAGCCGCAAAACAATTACTGGCAGCAAAGCAAAGCAATGATATGGCTGTCGGAACATCACATCTGTTGGCGATGCAGAGGTTACAACCTGGTGTAAATGGCCGTGTTAATGAGACGATTGAGTTCATCGATGCTTTAACTGTCGTGGTTGCCACCCATGGGCGGGCGGGACATTATCTGCTGTGGCCTTTAGCTTTGCTGGGATTCATACTGATAATGCGATCACGTCACAGTGAACCTGCATTTCTTGTTTTTAATTGTTTCACAGTTCTTCACCTCGTAATGATTTGCCGATTAGCTGCGGTTGCGGGATACACTTCTGAGCGACATACCTTAATGCTGGTTGTTTTAGCAGCACAGGTCGCTGCGTTGGGTTTGACTTATGCAAGCAGCATGATGCAGCGGTTTTTGTCGATATCAAGGATTTCCAGTCGCATGGTGACGGTTGTTTTACTCATGGTTCTCGGATTAGTGAATTTGCCTAGAAGCGTGCAGCCGTTACATCGTTCTCAGGAAGGGCATCGGCAGGCTGGTTTATGGCTTGCAGACCATATGGAATATCAGGATCACCTGGTCGATCCATACCAATGGGCGAGTTTCTATGCCGGTGTAACATTCCAAGGCAGAAATAAAGTGTCTGAGGCAGTCAGCACGTTGGGAATCATTGATTTGCGTGATGCAGATTTAAACCGGAAGCAAATGTGGAAAGATGCTGGTGTAACGAGCCAGGAAGCAACTACGGTGTGGAGTTGGCCCTTGAGTTCCAGTCCGCGTCTGTTGATACGAAAAACTGTGGAGACACAGTTGATTCAGGATAACTAAAAAACAATCCACCGGAGGGGCAGTTCCGGTGGTTGCGCCGACTGGACGTAATAGGAATTATTTCTTCTTGGTTACTGCCTTACGTTTCTTGTTAGTCGGGCGAATCATGACAAAGCCGTTATTGGCTCCGGGAATCGCGCCTTTAATCAGAAGCAGGTTGCTCTCCTCATCAATGCGAACAACTTTCAGATTGCGAATGGTAACACGTTCATTGCCATATTGGCCAGCCATTTTTTTACCTTTTTTCTTCTTTCCACTGTTGCCGCGATCAGTGGCATGTGCGGCCTGGCTACCAGCTGCACGGTGGTGACGCTTTACACCATGGCTCGCAGGCAATCCACCAAAGTTCCAACGCTTCATGACACCTGTGGTGCCACGACCTTTCGTGATGCCAATGACATCGACGGCGGCAACGCCTTCAAACTGCTTGACGGTGAACTTGTCACCCACTTTGACTTCTGGAGCATTTTCAGTGCGAAATTCCCGAATGAATCGCTGGGGTTCGCAGTTGGCCTTTTCGCGTAGTGGCTTGCCGGATGAACTGGCAGCTTTGGATCGCTTGGAATCCAGGTTGGCTACATGGCCACGCTCTGCACGGATGGCACTTTTGCGCTTTTTATCCAGAAACCCAAGCTGAATAGCATGGTAACCATCCAGTTCAGGTTGACGAATTTGAAGAACCGTGTTGGGCCCAACTTCCATTACAGTTACAGGGATGGCTAGCCCTTTGTCGTCATAAATCTGCGACATTCCGATCTTTCGACCTAACATTCCGACTGACATAGCAGGAAACTCCAGCAAGCGGCAAATGGCCGTTTGTTCGATTTACGTTGGAACCTAACATCTTATGAGTGCAGAGCACGTTGTGTAGAAGGTTCCAGATTTTTCATTTCTACCAGCGTAGCTAAGGAGATAAGGTCATACAGTATAGAGACTTAGGTGTCTTTTGCTTTTTAACCAAACAACCAGGGAATAATCACCTGTAATCCGACATAAAGGAACAGGAATACGCCACCCAGAAAAGTAATGATGTAAATAATGCCCCGGCCCGCATGATGAAGGATATGTTGCCAGTCATCGTACCGGCATGCACTGAAGAGTAGATTTACCAGAACTATCATGATCGGAAAATGAATGAACACTTCCCATGATGCAGGCCCAGGAATACCACCTTGTGGGTTCATTTCTTCTTCTCGCGTTTAGGCGGCTTGAGGGTGGCAACTTTGAATCGTACTGGTCCGGCATAGGCATCATATATGACTACGAGATTGAGTGCACCGGCTAGTACGGTGTAGATCCAGTAAATATCCCAGAGCCTTCCCAAGCCCTCTAATTTCTGAATTCGGTTATCTTCCGCCTCATATCTTTCAAGGTGGCTCTTGCGCACGAACATGGAGTTGTTATCCTGCGCTGTCAGAGTTCCAGGTGATTCCTGGTAGGTGCTGAAAACAGGTGCATCGGGGAAGAGATAATTCCACAGAGCTGGCCAGGCTGGGAGACCTACCCAGAACTGCATGATATATTGCGGTCGATTCCAGAGGTTTCCCAGAAATGTGGGTAATGGTTTACCCATAAAGTGGGCGCTCTTGAATAATCTGCCATTGGCACGATCTTCCTCCACATACACTTCCTGCACGTGTGGAAGATAGACGTTGCGCCATTGGCTTTTGGCGAAACCATAAAAGAACATTCCCCACAACGCCACCAGGAACAGGCAGCCTTTGCAGAGCCTCACGAAATTACCAGAAAGATAACCCTGCACCATATGACCAAGCCCGGGTACTGCAACACTGAGCAATGCTGCAACGACAGGAACTGGAACTGGTGCTGTCGCTGGCGGAGGCTTGATAGTATGAACCGGTGCAGAGGACATCGAAGATTAGGCCCATAGTGGTTAACTGCATCAAGTTTGATGCAGCTTCAGCGGATTCTGACGAAATAGTATGGAGCATGATCCAATAGATGGTTCATGCTCCCACTGTTAGTAATAGTCTGGACGCTGTGGTGGTTGCCCATAGCCTTCATCGTGTCCCCGGCCACGACCACGATCATTGCCTCGGTCGCCACGATCTCCGCGGAAACCACCACGTTGACCGCCGCGATCACCTCCTCGATCGCCACCACGGTCTCCTCCTCGATCTCCACCACGATAGCCACCACGCTGTCCACCGCCACGGTAATCCTGGCGGGGAGGATAATCCTGTCGAGGTTGATATTCCTGTCGGGGTGGCGGCATGACATTCCCAGGTTCGGGCAACTCAATTCCTTCCTCGGCAGGCTCAAAGCGAGGAATAGCTACTGGGGTTGCTGGTGCACCACCTTCAGGCTGCATTAGGATCTTACGACTCAGTTTGACGCGATCCTGATTATCGATGGCGATAACTTTGACCTTAACGATGTCGCCAACCTTTACGACATCTTCAACGCGACTGACAAAGCCATCAGCCAGTTCACTGATGTGACACAAGCCATCTCGTCCTGGTGCAATCTCAATGAATGCTCCAAAGTCCTTAATGGAACTGACTTTGCCTTCATAGACTCGGCCAACTTTGATTTCTTCAATCATTGCTTCCACTTTATTGCGGGCTGCTTCTGCTCCATCAGCAGTGCTCGAAGCAATAAAGACTGTTCCATCTTCAGCGATATCGATCTTGGTCTTGGTAGTTTCCTGAATAGCCTTGATATTCTTGCCACCAGGACCGATCAGCAAACCAATCTTTTCCGGATTGATCTTGATGGTCACTAGTCGTGGTGCGTTCTTATTGATTTCGCCACGTGGTGCACGTAGTGTGCCGAGCATGGTTCGCAGAATATCCAAACGGGCTTCCCGTGCCTGCTGAAGTGCCTTGCGAATGATCTCTTCGTTGATGGCAGTGATTTTCAGATCGAGCTGAATGCCTGTAACACCACGGCCCGTGCCTGCAACTTTGAAATCCATGTCGCCATAGTGATCTTCATCACCCATGATATCGGTCAGCAGCACATACTGGTCTCCTTCCTTGACCAGACCGATAGAAATGCCAGCGACTGGATCAGTGATAGGCACACCGGCATCCATCAGTGCCAGAGTGGATCCACACACGGTTGCCATGCTGCTGGAGCCATTGGATTCAGTGATGTCGCTGACAATTCGAATGGTGTAGGGGAATTTTTCTGTGGTTGGAAGAACAGCTCGGACACTTCGTTCAGCCAAAGCACCGTGTCCAACTTCGCGGCGGCCTGGAGTGCGTATTGGTTTGCACTCACCTACACTGAATGGCGGGAAGTTGTAATCCAACATGAACTTCTTGGAGAACTCGCCGATTAGCCCTTCCATTTTCTGTTCATCACTGGAGGTGCCCAGGGTAATGGTCATCAGGGCTTGAGTCTCACCACGCTGGAAGAGTGCGGAGCCGTGAGTCCTGGGTAACAAACCTACCTCACAGTACAAGGGACGAATCTGCTTGTGACTGCGGCCATCCGCACGAGTGCCTTCCAGAGCCAGATCACGAACCACGACTTCTTCCAGTTTGCTGAGAGCAGCATCAACCTGCGATTCCGTGTAAGGCGAGCCTTCGGAAACGGGGAAATCGGCTTTGATCTTATCCTTCAGCGCTGAGATGGCTTTGGCACGTTCCTGTTTGCCTGGAGTCTGTTTCTGCTTTTTGAATTCGTCGTAATATTCTTTCCTGAATTCTTTTGTCAAGGGATTGGCTGTTTCAACGTACTCAGACTTTGGCTTGCCAGCCTTAGCTGCCAGTTCCCTGACCATTTCTGCGACCTGCAGACAGACGGAATGCCCGAACATGATGGCATCGCCCATGGCAGCTTCAGGAATTTCCTTCGAGAAGCCTTCGATCATGGCAACGCCGTCTTCCTTGCCTGCAACGACCAGATCAAGATCGCTTTTTTCGACTTCAGCGTAGGTAGGGAAGGCTACCAACTGGCCATCGACTCGTCCGACGCGAACACTGCCTGTCGGTCCTTTAAAGGGCATTTGTGAAATGGCCAGAGCTGCACTGGCGCCAATCATGGCCAGCACGTCAGGATCATTCTGATCATCAGCTGAGATAACTGATGCAATGACCTGCACTTCATTGATGTAATGTTCTGGGAAGAGCGGACGTAACGGCCGATCTATCAATCGTGATGTCAGCGTTTCCTTGAGGGTAGGTCTGCCTTCCCTCTTGATATATCCGCCGGGGAATTTCCCAGCAGAATAACCTTTTTCGCGGTATTCAACCGTAAGGGGGAAAAAGTCGCGGCCTTCAATCACTTTTCCCTCAACCGCAGTAACCAGTACCATGGTTTCCCCCATAGTGACTATTACTGATCCGTGTGCCTGCTTAGCGATTTTTCCCGTTTCAAGACTGATGGTTTTTCCACCGAACTGACGTTCGACGCGGTGGACTTGCATGGTGTTTCTCGTGGACTTAGTCCTAAAATAGTTTCCAGATAATCTGGCAAAGCAATAGTATGAAGCGACAGCAGTAATTACTTCAATGCAGTCGAAGGCAGGACACTACATCTCACTCAAAGGGATAATCCTTCGCCGAAACAGGTGCTACCAGTATGCTTTGCTCAGTGCCTTCAAAAAAGACAAGACGGCACCCTGGCCGCCTTGAACAGTGTTACTTTCGCAATCCCAACTTGCTGATCAGGGATTGATAACGATTACGATCCTTATTCCGCAGATACGTGAGCAGACTGTTTCGTTTGCTGACCATCATCAACAATCCGCGACGGCTGGCGTAATCTTTGTCGTGTGTCTTCAGGTGCAAGGTTAATTCACCAATGCGGCTGGTGAGAATTGCTACCTGAACTTCAGGGGAGCCGGTATCTTTATCTTTCTGACGATGGGCTCCGATGATTTCCTGCTTCTTTTCCTTCGAGATGGACATTGACTGGGGCCTCGTTCAGCCTGTACCCCCGTCAACGAGACGCAGGGACGAGCCGTAACTTGTTTTTCCTATTATCTTTGCTTCAGTTTATAGCAGCCTGGACAATTGACAAGCACTATTCACGATAGGTTGCGTAGCTGTTCTCTGTTTCCCATAAACTCACCTCTGCAACGGGAAACCCATGCTTTTTAGCCTCCAAATAGATCAGTTTTGCGATGTTTTCTGCGGTGGGATTAACTTTCAACAAATAATGAGGTTCATTCTGTTGTTGGAGTAGTGGAAGAATGGGGTCTGATTCATGCAGGATCATTTTGTGATCCAGATTTTCATCGATCCACGTCTGCATCACCCGTTTGATTTCACTGAAATCAACGACCATGCCCAATTGATCCAGTTGCTGGCTTTCAATGGTGATGACTGCTGTGCCGTTATGTCCATGCAGATGACGACATTTTCCGCTGTAATTGAGGAGCCGATGACCGTAACAGAAATGGATTTCACGTGTGACTCTATGCATGATTTCACCGTTCGTATTTTGTTGGATCGTTCATGCCAGCATCAATAAATGCCTGCTTGCGCTCAGCACATTTATTGCATCGGCCACAGTGAAGTTGGCCTTGAGGATGAATACAGGAGAAAGACCATTCCAGAGGCAAGTCTTTGCCCAGTTGCATGACTTCAGGCTTATGCATGTTGCTGAATGGCGTAATAATATGCAGTTTCTTGTCACCTAATGCGAGTTGTACCGCTCGTGAGTAGGTCTCAAAAAAATCTATCGTTGCATCAGGGAACGGATTGGAACCAAGAATACCCAATGCCAACTCATTTACTTTATGCAGATGACACCACACCAATGCTTTTGCGGTAAGCAGCAGATTTCGGCCTGGAAGATAAACCGCTTCATCGGGTGTGCTGGCATCAGGCACATCTTTTCCTGTGGTACTCCAGTGCTGCTGATACAGATCTGTTACTGGTTGTGAAAGCACAACGAGTTTTTTGATGTTGCTGAACAAATGTTGCACTTTTTCCAGATAGGTCTTCATATATTCGAGTTCAATATTCTCCCACTGTAATCCTGATTGAATGAAAATGGGAGTGATTTCAGAACGTGGAGACCGTCTAGCGAGATGTGCAACGAGAATCGCGCTATCGAGTCCTCCACTGATAAGTACTGCTTTGGCATGTTCTGACATAGCCAGCCCAATTAAGTCAATGCAAGTACCTTTTTATGGAAATGCCTTTGAAAGATTTACGCATCTAAGTCAGTTGTGCAGATGAATCATAGAATTGAACTGCGATTCTAATCGATTACGACGAACGCTGAGGTGGCAGATGAATCTTAAAGAACAGCAGCATCTTCTGGATGATGTAAATGCTTTCTGTGAAGAGATACGACCTCACGAAGAATTGTGTTACCTCGAACACAAGTTCAACGATCAGGTACTGCCACTGGCCAAGAAGTACAACATTCTCGGCATGCCTGTACCGAAGGCATTAGGTGGCCGGGGTGCCAGTGCGGTTACTTATCTCCGTGCACTGGCACGAATCGGGCGTGAAGGCACCGGTGTCCGCACGTTCTTTTCCGGCCAGACCAGCATTGGACAGGCTCCCATTCTAGCTTGGGGAAATGATGATCAAAAGCAGCGATACCTGCCTGCCTCCTGCAGAGGCGACAAGGTATTAGCTTTTGGTCTGACCGAACCTGATGCCGGTTCCAACCCACTGGAAATGACCAGCACGTATACGCGTGATGGCAAAAACTTTCTGCTGAACGGAGTAAAGTACCTTATCAGCAATGGTGGCATCGCGGATGCCATCGTCACGTTTGCTTACCCGAAAGAAGGAGGCAAAATCAGTGCTTTCATCATCGATACAAAACAACCGGGATTTCAGGCTGAAGACTTAGTCGCCAAATGTGGCATGTATGCTTCCAATACTGCCATGTTTCAAATGGATAATCTCAAAGTGCCTGCTGAAAACATGCTCGGCGAAGAAGGTAATGGCTTCCGCATTGCCATGTGGTCTCTGGTCACTGGCCGATTAAGTGTAGCTGCAGGTTGCCTGGGAGTTATTGAAGATTGCCTGGCAGAAGCTATCAACTACGCCAAAGAACGTCATCAGCATGGCAAGCCCATTGCCAAGCATCAACTAGTGCAGGATCATATCGCCCGTATTGAAATGTGCAGGCTGGCAACCGATGCCGTGGTAATGTTGGCAGCCCAGGCTAAAGATGCCTGTGATGCTGATCCGAAGAATCAGGAACTGCGTGCGAAAGCTGATATTCTGGCTGCTCAGGCAAAGTATCAGGCCTCCAATGCAGCTTGGGAAGCCGCTGATCGTGCTGTCCAGGTGTTTGGTGGCAGAGGCTGGTCAACACTATATCGACCAGGCCGCCACCTCAATGATGTTCGTGTCTGTCGTATTTACGAAGGCACAGATGAAATTCTGAAGCTGAAAATTGCCATGTCGCTGCTGGGCAAAGAATATGAAGCGTTCAAGTAAGCGTGCTTAAACGCCCAAAACCTTCCGTTTTTCTTCGATGAATTTCACATGATGTGGGATATGGTTGATCATGTTTTCAACCATCTTGGCCAACGTCATGGGGCCACGTTCGTTATGAATGCCTTCTCGATCCCAGGCATCGAGTGATAAGTGTTTGAGGATTTTAGCCATCGAACTTCGCGTCAGTTCGAGAATGGTCAATTCTTCATTCAGATCACGGTGATGATAGCTCAGTTTTTGAAGAAATACATTTTCATCAGCCCCCAATAGAGCAGGGCGATCCATGGTAATGGTGCGTTTCATTCTCTCGACGTAAACCGGGTCGAAATCAACAATATGACACACCACTTCCAGAATGCTCATTTTGCCAGCGACTGGTCGGCATGTCAGTTGCTCCCTTGTAAGATTCCGAACTGCATTTCGCAAGGTTGTGGGACCGGACACATAATCCTGAATCAGGCGATCACGAGTTGCGGTATCCATGAAGATTTCCCCTTGAGCGAATACTTCCAGGCAAGGCTATGATAAGATAAGAGATGCTGTTTATCGAGATTACTTCATATGAGTGAAAATATCAGGGCAATACAGAATGAAGTGCAGACGAGACTGGATGACCCCTCGCTGTACATCAATCGTGAATTGAGTTGGCTCGAATTCAATAGACGAGTCCTGGAAGAAGCTGCTGATCCATCCGTACCTCTACTGGAACGCCTGAAATTCATTTCCATCTTCAGTTCGAACCTCGAAGAGTTCTTCATGGTTCGTGTCGGCGGATTGCATCAGAAACTGCAGGCGGGAATCAATGTCAGCAATGCTGCAGACCGCATTCCACCTCGCGAGTTGATCCAACGCATCAATCTGCTCGTGCAGGAACTGACTGCGCAACAATATCACCTGCTCAACAACGAGATCCTTCCACCGCTGGCCAAGGCAGGTATTCAGCTTCTGGAGGTGGAAGAACTGACCAGCGAAGATACCAGCTATCTGCGTTCATTTTTTAACAAGCAGATCCTTCCGGTACTGACTCCGCTGGCGATAGATCCCGGGCATCCTTTCCCGCATTTATCCAACAAAACACTTAACCTCGCGGTGATGCTCAAGCGGAGCAATCAGAGCGAGCCGCTCTTTGCCGTGGTTCAGGTACCCGCGGTGTTGCAACGGTTTGTCCCGTTGCCTACCAGAAGTGGACACTGTTTTGTTCCGCTGGAACGTGTGATCCGCATGCACCTGCCCGAGATTTTCCTCGGCATGGATCTAATGGCATCCACCGTGTTCCAGGTCATCCGCAACCGTGAGTATGAAATTGACGATGAAGTAGAAGACCTTCTGAAAACGATGGAAGAGGAACTTCGAAAGCGTCGCCGAGGCGCTGCGGTTCATGTTTATCTGAAAAACACCGCTTCCATACCTCTGGTGGAGTTCCTGACCAGTTCATTTGATCTGGAAGCAGAGGACATCACCCATGTGCCAAGTATGCTCGATTTGACCGGACTTAATCAGCTTTATGCACTGCCTGGATACGATCAGTTACGTGATGCAGCGTATGTACCCAGACAGGTTGCCGAGTTTGAGCAGGCTCCCAGTCAATGGGCTGCTATCCGATCTCGCGATATCCTGGTCCATCATCCCTATGAATCATTTCACTACGTGCTTGATTTCATCAAGAATGCCGCTCGCGATGAACAGGTGCTTGCCATCAAGCAGACGCTCTATCGTGCGGGTGCCGATTCACCCATTATCAGGGCATTGCAGGAAGCTGCAGATAATGGCAAACAGGTAACTGTGCTGGTGGAACTGAAAGCTCGAATGGATGAAGAGCGTAATATCCTGTGGGCTCGAGAACTCGAAAAAGCAGGCGTGCACGTGGTTTTCGGGTTCGTCAACATGAAAACGCACTGCAAAGTCTGTCTGGTTGTCAGAAAAGAAGAAGATGGATTGCGTCGCTATGTGCATTTAAGCACAGGCAATTACAATCCGCAAACATCCCGTATTTACACCGATTTTGGTTTCTTTACCTGTAACGAAGATTTTGGTGAAGACTCAACTGCCTTGTTTAACTACCTGACTGGTTACAGCAATGTTCCTAACTGGCGCAAGCTGATCCTTGCACCCAGCAGGCTGCTGAACTTCATTCTCGAAAAAATTGAAAAGGAAATCGATAACCAGAAGAAACATAAGAACGGCCGAATCATCAGCAAGATCAATGGATTGCTCGAGCCCACTTTGGTGAAGGCACTGTACCAGGCCAGCCAGGCAGGTGTGCAAATAGATATTATCTGCAGAGGTATCTGTTCGTTGCGGCCGGGTATCAAGGGTATCAGTGATAACATTCGCGTACGTTCCATTGTGGATCGATTCCTGGAACACAGCCGCGTGTTTTATTTTGGTAACAACAATAATCCTGAAGTCTATATTGGCTCAGCTGATTGGATGGATAGAAATCTGAGTCGTCGCGTCGAAGTGGTTTTTCCTATTGAACATCCCGTCTTGAAAAAGCGGATGATTGATGAAATACTTGCAGTAACATTGGCGGATAACGTGAAGGCAAGGGAACTGCGCCCCGATGGTTCGTGGATACGTGTCACCTGCGATCCGCAGAAACGAGTCCGCAGCCAGAGTCGTTTTCTGGAACTGGCAGCGGAAGCAGCGTCACGCATTTCATCTGAACCAGGCATCCTTGTGCCAATTCCGGTACCTGAATTGCAGACCATTCCTGTACAACAGCGTCGCCGCAAGATTACTGGGGAAAATCAACGCCGCGATTCAAGCAAACCAACGGGAAGCTGATTGCAGCGAGTTGGCCTATTAGAACTTGAAAGAAGGATCGAATTCCATGGGAACTGAGACCACGAGCACACCAGCAAAACCACGGAAAAGGCGACGTTGGCTGCTGCGAATTGCCACGGTTCTACTAGCCTTTTTGCTGGTGGGATCTGGCAGTGCATTCTGGTATGTGCGATCCGTTCTGAATTCCAGCCTGCCTGTTTTGCAAGGCTCGTTCACGACTGATGCAATCAAGAACGCATTAACAGTAGAACGAGATCAACAGGGAGTGCCGACGTTGATCGGCGCAGATTTGAATGATCTGGCTTTTGGTCTGGGTGTACTGCATGCCCAGGATCGTTTCTTTCAGATGGACCTGCTCAGGCGAAAAGCAGCTGGTGAATTGGCAGCACTGGTTGGCAGCGCTGCGGTTCCATTGGACGTGCAGTCTCGAAAACATCGCTTCCGGGCACGCATGAAAGCCATTTGGGATGCCTCGACTCCAGAAGAACAAGAGCCAGTCAAACGATATTGCCTGGGCGTTGCCTGGGGTTTGAAGAATGGTTTTTCAGAGAAGGGTGCAAAACCATTCGAGTATCACCTTCTTCAAACAGAACCTCTGCCGTGGCAACCTGAAGATTGTCTGCTCTGTGTCTGTGCCATGTATATGGAACTGCACAATACCCAGGCCCCGGTGGAAATGGCAAGGACCAATTTGCATGGAGCATTGCCCGAAGCTGTCGCCCAGTTCTTCGATCCCGATGGAACTGCCTGGGATGCAGCGATTGATGGAAGCATGATTTCTGTAAAACCATTACCCACTGCAGAGCAGTTTAATATTCGAACCATTCCAGAACTGAAGAATCTCAAAGCAGAAAGCAGAGTTGACTTCACAGATGAAAGACCAATGCTCGGAAGCAATAACTGGGCTGTTTCTGGCAAGTTCAGCAAGCATGGCGGTGCGCTGATAGCTGATGATATGCACCTGGCCATTAATATGCCCAATATCTGGTATCGAGCCTGTCTGAAATGGACTGATCCCGATGGCACACAACGGCAGGCTTGTGGTGTAACACTTCCCGGTGGTCCTTCTATTGTTGCAGGTTCCAATGGCTTTGTAGCCTGGGGCTTTACTAATACAGAAGGTGATTGGCTTGATCTGATACAACTGGAAACCAGCAGGGAAAATAAGCTGGCATATCGCACTGCTGATGGATGGAAGGACCTGGTTGTTCATCAGGAAATGGTTGAGGTCAAAGGCGGATCGCCTGTTACAGTCCCAGTGTTCGAAACACAGTGGGGGCCAGTTTGTTATCTCGATCAATTAACCCGAAACTACGCAGTGCGTTGGGTGGCTCATGATCCACAAGGTGTCAATCTGAACACACTTCAATTGCTGAAAGTGCGAGATTTGGAATCAGCATTAGATGTCGCCAATACCTGTGGCATTCCTCACCAGAATTTTGTGTGTGGTGATCGATCTGGACGAATCGCTTGGACTATTGCTGGCCGAATTCCAAAGCGAACTGGTACACCCACTCGTGTTATTCCTGCTGCGCAGAAACAGATTGAATGGAGTGGTTTCCTGAAAGCTTCAGAGTATCCCCGAGTTGTTGATCCCGAAAAAGGAAGAATATGGACAGCCAATAACCGTGTCGTGGGCGGTGAAATGTTCGCCAAACTGGGAAATGCAGGTGCGGATATTGGTTTAAGAGCAGGACAGATTCGCGATAGATTACTGGCAATTGAAAAAGCAGATGAAAAAGACATGCTTGCCATTCAACTGGATAGTGAAGCTCGCTCGATGCAGAAATGGAAAACGTTGTTCATGGAAACGGTGCAGGAAAATGATGCATCGTTTCCTAAAAGAAGCGAGTTACGAAAACTGGTTGTGTCGTGGGATGGATATGCAGGAACGGATGGAGTTGGTTACAACATTCTCAACAAGTTTAGAAATGAAGTAAAATCGATCGTCATGCAGCCTATTGAGTCGTTAGTTTCTCAAAAAGCACTTTTCCGTGAAGGACAGCTTGCCTGGAACCAACAGCAGTTGGAAGGTCCAATCTGGACGATCTTAACACAACGCCCGATACATCTGCTTCATCCGCGCTATGAAAGCTGGCAAGCCTTGCTGCTGGATGCTGTGGATCGAGTGGAACAGGCTATGCAACTGACTGGTACTCCGTTTGAAAAACAAACCTGGGGATCAGTAAATGCGGCACGAGTTCGGCATCCGCTTAGCCAGGCAGTACCTATGCTCGGTACCTGGCTGGATATGCCAGATGCACCACTGCCTGGAGCAAGAAAAGATCTGCCTCGAATCTCGTCGCCGGGGCACGGTGCTTCAGAGCGTTTTGCAGTATCGCCGGGTAAAGAGGAATCAGGCTTGTTCCACATGCCCGGAGGGCAAAGTGGGCATCCATTATCCCCCCATTATCGAGATAGTCATGCAGCATGGGAAAAGGGGTTGCCTACGCCATTTTTGCCCGGACCTAAAGTGCATTCGATAATCTTTTCCGTTTCGAACCCAAAGTAAGATAATCCGTATGGATCCATAGCGAGATCATTCGTGCATTGCTTTTTGCATGAATCGGGCTTAGGATTAATTCACAACCATAACAAATCAACGGCATCCCTTAACGAAGGAGGAATACCGTGTACGAAACTATGACGTGGGATCAACGAGTGGCTGCGGACGCTGCGTTAAGCGAACGCAGGACTTTTATCCAGAAAACCTATCTGCATGTGGGCGGCGCATTACTGGCTTATGCATTGTTGCTGGTTGTGCTTGTCAACTTTGCACCAGTCGAATGGATGGCGGTAGCGTTCAAGGGTAGAGGTGGGCTACTGATACTGATGTTGGCGTTCCTAGGCGGATCCTATGCAGCCCAATATATGGCACAAGGACATTTTTCGAAACCTGTTCAATATGCTGGATTATCGCTGTATACCGCCTTGGTTGCCTTTATTTCCTGGCCAGCGGTTTACATTTGTTCCACCATTCCGGGTTATCAAGGCATTTTGCCACAAGCGGTTATTATTACTTTGGCCATAGCTGCTGCACTGACGGTGAGTGTTTTTGTTACCAAGGCCGATTTCTCGTGGATGCGCACAGGACTGATGGTCCTTGGGTTGCTGGTGCCGGCCATTATTATTGGTGGCATCATATTCGATTTTACTCTGGGACTCTGGTTTACGGCTGCAATTGGTTTGCTGATCTGCGGTTTCATTCTTTATGAAACCTCCATGGTCATGCATCACTATAGAACCAGTGAGTATGTTGGTGCGGCATTGGCGATTTTTGCATCCATTGCAACGTTGTTCCGCATTGTCCTCAGCTTGCTGATGTCATCTCGCGATTAACTTCAATTATCTGGCATCTTTGTTTAACATTACCCCTGAATACATTTCAGGGGTATTTTCTTATATTCACGTCATGCTCGCTAAACGCATTATTCCCTGTCTCGATGTGAACCGTGGCCGCGTGGTCAAGGGCACCAACTTTATCAATCTGCGTGATGCCGGTGACCCCATCGAAATTGCTCGGCAATATGAAGAGCAGGGGGCTGACGAACTGGTCTTTCTGGACATCACAGCCAGTCATGAAGGACGGGAGATCATTGCTGATTTGGTACGCCGGGTTTCAGAAGAAGTATTTATGCCGTTCTGTGTCGGAGGAGGTATTCGCACCCTTGAAGATGCCACACGTCTAATTCAGGCAGGTGCCGAAAAGGTGAGTCTAAATAGTTCCGCAGTACAAACACCTGAACTCATCACTCAGATCAGCAGGAAATTCGGAGCGAATGCCTGCGTAGTCAACATTGATCCTCGTCGAGTACAACGCCATGAACAAAATGGAAAGGCAACGGACTGGTATGAAGTGTACATTCAAGGTGGCAGGAAACCCACAGGTCTGGAAGCAGTAGCCTGGGCCAGGGAAGTTGAAAAACGGGGAGCCGGTGAAATTGTCCTAACGTGCATGGATAACGATGGCACCAAAAACGGGTACAACGTTGAGTTGACTCGACTGGTTGCCGAAGCCGTGAATATTCCCGTAGTAGCATCAGGAGGAGCCGGGCATCCGGAGCACCTCTTCCAGGTTCTGACCAAGGGAAAAGCGGATGCTGCCCTGGCTGCCAGTATCTTTCATTATGGTGAATTTCCGATCCCAGCCACCAAGCGTTATCTGGCTGAGCGTAGAGTACCTGTCAGGCTATAGGTTGCTCCTGCATTGAGCCTGTGCATGAATTATCGATTCGAATAATTAGGCCATAGCAAAGGCATCCACTCAGTGATAGCATCAGGGCAACACCCAGAGGGCTGTGTCATGTGGCGTTGGATTATTCTCTCGTTACTGTTGCTAACTGTAATCGTTGCCAACCAGGCACAAGAAAAGTCAGCTACGTCCAAGGCATGGACATACGCCAAAGCTATGGAACTGTATAACCGATCACCTCGAGATAGCTATCTCCAGTATGTAGCATTGCAAACCGCACGACGGGAAAAGACCTCGCCTGATCATTTACAATCCATGCAATGGCGACTCAACCGCATGGGACGAAGAGAAGGTGTTGATCTCTTCAATACTTTCAGCGGGGCACTGGCAGTTCAGGAAAGCCTGCAACTCGATACGATGCTGGATCAACCAGAGAATCAGCGCGCCTTTGCTCGTCCTGCACCAACCAAAGAAGCAATACCAGACACTCTGGAAAAGGAACAACCACCAGAGAAGCTGAAAAAGATCGAGAAGGTAAAGGTTGCATCCCTGCAAGGCCCCACTATTAAAAGTCATCCGTGGGAGACTATGCTCGCAGGTCGCAAGCCAGAGATCGGAGAATTGGCTTTATGTGTACCTGAAGACTTTTACTTCATCGAATTTCCCTCAGCTGCCAAGCTGATGGAAACCCTGAAGACCACCAACCTCTGGTCAGGCCATCTTCTGGCTCAAATGCTCGGAGCATCACAATCGCAGGATGTTGAAAAACGGATTAAAACACAACTGGGCATCCAGGGTATTCCTCCTGCTTTGATTGATGCCATGGGATTGAAAGGCATCGCGGTCGCCGGAAGTGATCTCTATCTCGCGGATGGCAGCGATATTACTTTGCTGGTCAAGGGTGAACAACTTCTTCAACTGCGGAACTGGACAGACGGTGCTCTTGCCAACAAGCCAGGAATCGAAGTAAAGGAAGGCCAATACTTAGGGGTTCCTTATCAATTCAAAGCTACACAAGATCGCCAGGTGCATGTCTATACCGCTGACCCACTTCCCGATCTTCATGTGCGAAGCAACTCGTTGCCTGCCTTCAAGAAAGTCCTGGCAGCCATTCAGGGTAAGGATGATCAAGGCAATACGGTGACACGTCTCGGTGATACTCAGGAATTCAAATACATTCGGACCATTCTGCCAAAACAGGCCAAGGAAGAAGACGGTTTAGTCTATCTGTCTGATCCATTCATCCGGCGGCTACTCGGCCCACGGGTCAAATTGACTCAACAGCATCGATTGCGTGCCTTCAATCATCTCAAAATGATTGAGAAGGCCGCACTGATGTTCAAAACGGAACAGGGGAGATCTCCGCAATCCTTGGAAGAATTGCACGAGAAGGGTTGCGCCCCAGGCATTTTCGGTCAAGGCAAATGGGCATGCCCGGCAGGAGGCAATTACCTGTTAAGTGAAGACAAGATGTCTGCGATCAGTTCAGTTTTTGGCAGGCCCACACAGCTTACGCCTTTGCTGGAAATCCCTTTGGAAGAAGTCAGCCAGGCGGATGCTCAAGCGTATCAGTCATTCCTGCAGGAGTATAACCAGTACTGGCGAACATTCTTCGATCCGATTGCAGTGCGTATCAAAGTCACGCCTGAACAATTCCGTTTGGAAACAGTGGTTCTTCCTTTAATTGATAACAGCATCTACACTGGCATGGCTCAGGCATTGGGCGGTAAGCCGGTTCCTTTTGATGCGATTTCCGTTCCACCACGCACCATTCATTCCTTTGCAGGGCATATCAACAAAGATGCACTCTTACCATTCCTGCCAGGAGAAGAAGTCAAAACTGCGACTCCATCGATCATTCGTGAAAGCAATTTAAGGCAAGTTTTGATTGCGATGCATAACTACCATGGCGATTACAACCACATGCCATCACGGGCCATTTTTTCAAAGAAAGACAAGAAGCCTTTATTGAGCTGGCGTGTGCAACTGCTGCCTTATCTGGAACATGACAATCTGTACAAGGAATTCAAGTTGGATGAACCCTGGGACAGCGAACATAACAAGAAGTTGATCAGTCGAATGCCCAAAATCTATAGTTCAGGGAAGGCAGAATTAGACAAGGAATTCAAAACGAGGCTGCAGGTTCCTGTCCATGAGAAATCCGTTTTTCCCTTGGGAGAAAGTAAATTAACACTGGGCCAGATTACGGTCGGCGATGGGACATCCAACACAATTGGTCTATTGGAAGTTGCATCATCACATGCCGTCATTTGGACGAAACCAGACGATTTGAATGTTGATCTGACCAAGCCACTTGAGGGAATTATTGAAAAAGACACCGATGAGTTTCTGGTGGCAGCGTGTGATGGTTCGATCTATCGGCTGAAGAACACCATACCAGTGCCAACAATGAGCAGCCTGATTCAATGGCGAGATGGGATACCTGTCTCCTTTGGCGATCCAGTAGCTCAGAATCAGCGGATGCGCAATCCATTAGCAGAAATACCTAATCTCAATATGCCGTTGTTGAGAGATTTTCTGACCAAGGGTATAGGCGATCAGATCACATATCATGTGCTCGATGCATCGCAGCCAATCAATGCAGAAGTATCGGGCTTCCTGGGAGCACTATCGACGATGGGTGAAATGGCGCCAAGGACTTTTGGCGCTGAGATGATAGTTTTCGGAATGCTGGGGCAGTCGTTAACCAACCCAGCGTGCATGGTGATTCCTGTCAATCATGTGGAGACAGTTGATCGTTTTCTGTCAGAGGTTGATCAACGTTTGGCCGAAATCCCCAAGCACATTGTCGATTTTCTTCGCACGGAGCAGTATCAGATCAAACAGGGTGAGCACATGGTTCGGGTTTACGGCATCAAAGTCCTTGGCTTCTCATTTCGAGTTGCTTGGGCACGCTTTGGTCAATGGCTCGTATTTACCAATCACCCTGCCTTGATCGAAGAACTGGCTCAACATTATTCTCACGTGCAGCCTGCCAGGATACCAACCAATGCGATTGCCGGACACGCTCAGTTCCGAATTCGACCTGAAGCATGGAATGCGGTATTGTCGGGCTATCGCCTGGGATGGGCCGAGAACCATCGTTCTGCCTGCGAGGTCAATCAGCAACAGATTGCCAACGTAGCGATGGCTTATCCAGAATTACTCAATGCACAAGGCGAAGCAACTGAGGCATTGCTGGACAAGGTATATCAAGTGTATGGCTCAAGGCCTTATTGCCCGGATGGAGGGAAATATCGTTACTACTCCAGTAATCACTCTTGTGAATGTTCTATTCATGGAAATGCCGTGGTTGCCCCCAGGCAATTGCTTGGACCAGCCACGGACAGTGAAACGGCTCGTACCATAGCACAGTTCAAGGGAATGTCAGCCACGCTTACCTTCCTTGAAGATGGGTTACATGCTGTGGTAACAATCGACAGGAAATAGCAATACGGCTGCAATCTGACGGTTGGGCAGGCGAATAACAATAGCCCATCGGTCATGTTGCGGTCAAAAAGAAAGCTATAGTTGTTTCATGTCCACTGAAACCCGCTCACGTTCACTGACAAGAACGGAATCGCTCTTTGCTCCTGACGTTCCCGTTGAAGAACGTCAAAAGTCATTAATTGAACTGGATCATTTGGCCCGGCCTGATCAGGATACGATGGCTGCCGTCATTCCATTGCTGAACGATTCTGATGAATCTTTGAAAAACATGGCAGCCAATGTGCTGAGTCACTGGGGACAACAGGCGGTTACCATGTTGTTGCAGGCATTACGCTCAACTACACCGGTGGAAGTCCCGTATCGCCTGGCCATCATTGAACAGTTGAGGCGAATGGGTCCAACTGCAGTTCGTGCGGAAACCCTGTTGCGTAATCTGCAATCTGACCCTGATGTCGGTTCTGCAGCCAGCGATGCTCTCAGTGCAGTGCGTATGGATATGGAAGACCTGGCGGCTCGCCTGATTCATCACAGTGGTGAACTGCTTCTGCTGGCATGTGCCGTAGCTGCTCCAGTTATAGCCATGCGAATGGCATTGCCTGCACAGGCATTACCTCCGCTGGGATTTACCATTGGCATGGCATCCTTGGTCGTCGTGGGATTAATGCTGGCTCGTTTTGTTTATGCAGATGATATCTTTCATCGCCCTCTCCATGAGGAAACGATTCGGCCTACGAGGATGGCGCCCTATCTTTTGATGGTTATTGGCGGGGCTGTCATTGGAACTGTCATCGCACTGGTTCATTGGGCCTGTGGCGGCATGATCCAGCAATGGTTTAAATAATCAGACTTTCATTATTCCTGAATGCTCCCTTCGTACAACATCTTCACACCACCCATTCAGGTTGTGAGGAATTCCATGTCACGTTTCCTCGTTTGTCTGATTTTCTTCGTTGTTACAGTTAACGGATATTCACAGGACTGGCCACAATGGCTAGGCCCCACTCGCAATGGAAAAATTGACGACACTATCGAACCATGGAGGAAACCACTGGAAGTTGCCTGGACGATTCCAGTTGGTGATGGGCATAGTTCACCCATCGTGGCCCAAGGCATGGTTTTCCTTCATCACAAACAGGGGACTGGAGACGAAGAAACGCTGACTGCCTGGGATTTGTCTGGAAAAAAAGTCTGGGAGGCAATAAATCCACGTGCGCCTTTCAAAAGCCAGTTTGGAGTTGGCCCGCGAGCCACGCCAAGCTACTCGGATGGAATGATTTACAGCCTGGGTGTGACAGGAATTCTGTTTTGTCGCGATGCCGCCACCGGTAAGGAAATCTGGCAGAAAAATCTGCTGAGCGAGTTTAAAGCAAAGAATCTCTATTTCGGCGTTTCTAGCTCGCCTCTGGTAGATGAAAAAAATGTCTATGTGATGCCTGGCGGAGAACTGGGGAGTATTGTTGCATTCAATAAGAAGACTGGCGAACTGCTGTGGAAGTCGGGAACGGATCGTGCCAGTTATTCTTCCCCGACCATTACCAGAATGGATGGGAAAAATCTTCTGCTGTTTCAAACTGAACGTGGAGTTGTTGGGCTTGATCCTGCAACCGGGAAGGAACAATTCAGAATTCCACTGAAAGACCTGTTAAATGAAAGTTCAACAACCCCAGTGCGTGTGGGCGATCTGATTTTCGCTAGCTCGGTGACATTCGGAAGTATCGGCATCAAGTTGACCTCCACCGAGCCTTATGCAAGTCAGGCCTGGAAAAACAGTCAACTCACCTGTTATTTCGGCACTCCAGTAGAATTTGATGGCAGTCTGTATGCGGTAACAGGACAGATAATTAACCCTGCAGCGACTCTCCACTGCATTGATCCGAAGACAGGTCAATCACTCTGGAGCAAAAAGGGAGTAGGTACTTACCATGCCACCCTGTTGCGAACCAAGGATAAGCTCCTGATGATGGAAGAAAAAGGCGATCTGGTTATGCTGCAGCCATCGCAAAAAAGTTATGAAGAATTGGCGCGTTCACCACTGTGTCGTATGACTTGGGCGCATCCTGCCTATGCACAGGGAATACTATTCATTCGTGATAGCAGGGAATTAAAAGCGGTAAAGCTGAAGTAAAATCCAGTTATTGCAATGGAGGCGGTGTTGAACTCGGTGGGGCGGGCAATGGTCTAGCCTCTGTTCCACCTGGTTGAGGTGAAGTACCTGTTGGTACTCCCGATAATCCGGGATTTGGTTGTAGATCAGGTGCAGGCAAACTGCTAAGGGGTGGAGGTGTACTGGCGCCGGGGATATAGGGTGTCGGCCCCGATGGCGCTGTGTTGCCTGGAGGAGGCGCTACCACAGGTCCACCTGGTCCAGTACCAGGTGCCAAGGGTACCAGTGGAGGCGGAGATGCAACAGGGCCGCCAGCAACACCAGGCCCTGTAGGATTCGGATCGCACACTCCACCAAAGGCGCCAATACCAGCTGAAGCAGGAGGCTTGGCAGGCCAGAAGTGATCAAGAAAATCGGCACATGGAGAGGTACTGCAGCCAGTTACCAGGACTGTTGGCAGGAGCAGGTGTCGAAGTTTCATATCAGATCCTGTCTGTACTTACCAGGAAACAGCAACGGTAAACTGAAATACCTGAGTGACATCGGTATCCTTCTTCATCAGCGGGAAACCGAAGTCCAGTGCGATTGGTGCCGGGCTCAGCATGGGAACATTGATTCTCAATCCAGCACCGACGCTGAGACGGAAATCGCGAAGGGAAACTTCGCTTTCTACCGTTCCAAAATCACAGAAGGCAACAGCCATCAGGTTGTCACGGGCATCGAGTGGAATTTGATATTCGACGTTGCCTACCATGTTGAAGGTTCCACCGACCTTATAACCATTGACTGAAGGTCCTGCACCGCGGAAGGCAAAGCCTCGCAGATTACGGGCACCGCCCAGGAACCAGCGTTCATACACCGGTGTATCTTCGCCGCTGAATCCCAGAATACCGTGGAATACCAGTACATGTCGACCGCTTCCATCAGGTCTCTGATAAACAGTGAAGTACTGTGAATCTTCAACAGTGGCGATGGGGAAGCTATAGCTGCCAAAAGCCTGTTCGAAGCCAATTTCAAATTTATTGCCTTCGGTTGCTCTCAAGAATGAGTCTCGTGTATCGCGAATAAAACTGATTCGCGGCGCAAAGAGTGAATTGACGCCTTCCACCGAGGTGTAATCAACGGGTGCATTGATCGCTACATTGCTGACATCAATATTCTCAGCCCGGAACCCGACATTGAAAAACCAGGCATCATCGAGACGCTTGCCGATTCCAATACGTCCGCCGAGTCGTTGTTCGTGATACTCTGAGTAGAAGCGGTTAAAGAAGTAACCTCCCAGATTGAGGCTATAATCGGAGTTGAACAAAGAAGGTTCAGTCCAACTGACACTGTAATTACTGAACTGGTTACCGGGCTGAGCACGAATGGAGAATGACTGTCCACCACCCCGGAATGCACGTCCGCTGCTGAAATCATCCCAACTGGTGGGGAACCGCAGGATATCAAAGTTGCGTTCATTCAGTGCAAACTGAAGGTTGACACCTGCATCCGACCCGACTGCTGCTCCCACATTCAATGAACCGGTTCGATCTTCTTCAACCTGTACGATGGCATTCTTGAATGCTGAGGGGCTGTCAGGATCTTCCAGGTAAATGCGAGGCCCGCCATTCATCATGTTGAAGATACCCAGTCGAGCCAGATTGCGTTCACTTTCACGTATCCGGGTAGCATCAAGGATTTGTCCGGGCACAATACGCAACTCTTTTCGGATCACATCATCGCGTGTCACCGTGTTGCCGACAATCTTTGCCTCGGCGAGGTAAGTAACGCCCGGGCTTTCGTCGACCTTGTAAACCACCGTCATCACTCCAGGTTCAGTTGAGTAATTGAACTCTGGTGCAATCTTGGTTCCATAGTAGCCTCGCTTGCCATATTCATCCTGCATGCGGATGAGGCCAGCCTGCATTTCTTTCATCGTGTAAGTCTGTCCCGTTTTCAATTGATTGTGTGCAAGCAGGATTTCGTTATCGATCTTCTGATTGCCTAGTACTTTTACATCCCTTACCAGATATTGTGGTCCTTCTTCAACCACGATGTTGATCTCGACACCTGACATGTCCTGCGTCCAGGTGACGTTCTTCCGGGCTTTTACATCGAAGTAGCCATAGGTTTTGTAATACTCGATGATCTTGCTGATATCCTGTTCCAATGACATGGGATTGTAATCGGAGCCGAACAACCCAAAAAGCAAATCACTGGTATCCATCTTGGAACCAATGCTTAAGCGAGCTGCGGATACAAATGTCGCGCCAACAATGTTCACTTTCTTGACGCGTACAACCGGTCCTTCCGTGATCTGGAAAACGACGCGAGTATCTTCCTGGCGACTGCCTTCGGCCAGATGTACCTCGGCGAACCAGCGGCCTTTGCTGTGGTAATGCTGTTCCAGCTTTTGACATGCGACCTTATTCAAGGCCACATTCATAGGGAAGCCTTTTTTCAAACCGGTATGCAATTCGAGATCATCCCGGCTGATGTGGCGTGCCCCCTGGTAGACAATTTCTTCAATGAGTGGCCGTTCAAGCACATGAAAAGTCAGAACTTTGCCCTCAGGTGTGTCAATCTCTTCTACACGTACTCCGCCGATGTATCTCCCTGTGGAATCCAGAGTTCGCACATCATTGCGCACTTTTTCAGCGATGTAGGGCTGTCCTTCACGACTGCTGATCTGATTTTTCAATTGATCTTCCACGAGTCGGCGATTGCCGACGAATCGAATCTTGGTAATGTTTTGCGATGGTGTTTGTTGTAAACCCAGTGTTTCCGTTGTTCGAGGTGCAGGGATTACCAGCGTAGGAGTTGGCGGAGCTTGAGGATTGATCATGCTTTGCAGGTCTTTAGCCTGCGAAGGCAATAAAGTCTGCAAGCCGCGCGGCGGTTCGGGTGGTTCCGGTGGCATCTGTGCCAGGGATTTGGTTATCCCGAAGAATGGAACAGCAAGCAGCAAGACAAGGGAAATACGCCAGGTATTTCGATTGTGATTCAGCGAGCTATGAATACAGACAGTGCTGCCCGGCATGCGTTGCTCCCGCGTCCGTGCGGATAAGTTGCGTCAGTTCGCATCGCGGGCTTTAGCGGAAGTTAGAAAAAGTGTCAAGACATGCTGCGAAACAGTTTGAACGGGCTAGAGCAAGTTGCTTAGATTATACGACTTGCCTGTATCAGCTAGATTCGCCAGTGGAAGGGGTATCTGCATCCTGGGCTACTCGCCTTTCTGCGTAAAGCAAGGGGAGTTGCCTTTCCAGCATCGCCCGGCGATCATCTCTGATGCGTTGGCGATGTCGGAAGCCAAATCGTCTGATTGAAATGATGTCCCACCCAGCCAGGAAAAAGAGCAGCATGAGAATGATAAGCAGCACGGCAACATAACGTAGAGATCGGTAAAGAAAAGCTTCTTGTTCCGCTGTCAGTTTTTGTCCGGTTCCCTTGATCTGCTCTCCAAGCGTCAACAGTTCATCAAGTCCCTGGGCAATTTGAAAGACATAAAGTCCAGCAATCATGGCAGCTAGGATGAGGAGCAGCACACAACCTGCAAGTCGCCGCCTGATACTCCATCGATGATAGGCGATGTCTGCAGTGCTTAATGACACTTCATTCTGCCTGAGCCAATGCCGGATGCGCAACTGACGGTAGCCAAGTCCCAGAGCTGAGACAGTGGTAATTGTGACTACAATCCAAGCAGCGTATTGCTCCATGTTCCAACCTACTTGGTGTTTTTCATCCAGAAGGCCAATACTTTTGCAACTTGCTCCAATGTATCGGCAGAGCAGTTTTCCGGGATGTCGGTCAGTTTATGCCAATGCGGGTAACTCAATAATCCCTCCCGTGCATTATCAGGCAGTACGGGAATGATATCGATGGCTGGGATGCCCACCCGGTGTAATTCGAGGTGATCATCAAGCACCGGCAAGCCACGCTGAGTGACGAAGACCTTGGCACCGTGTTCCTCTGCAATTTTCCAAATGCGCTCCGTCATTTGCGGTGCCTTCATCATGGATTCGCCTTCCATGAGGAATCTGGCATTTTTTCCAGCAACCATATCGAGCAGAATAGCTTCCTGATAGGCCCAGGGAGAATTGCCTGCTTTTACCTGCTTGGCGTATTCGTCCGCGAAAAAACGTGACCCCAGGAAATACTGATCACCACCTTGATCGGATGGCCGGTTATCGAGGATATATTCTTCACCATCAAAACAGACAAAATCGATGCCTAATGGTGCATCAAGGGCTTCCAGATGTCGTGCCATTTCCATCATGAAGGCAACCCCGGAAGCTCCATCGTTGGCTGCAAGAAAAGGTTTTCTCCAGTCTTTGCTGTCCTTTTCCTGGTCAGCCAGGGGGCGTGTATCGTAATGCGTGCAAATCAGCAATCGCACTTTGCGTTCCGGCTTCCACGATGCAATAAGGTTCGTCAGTTTGACGGGGATCAGAGTGCTGCGTTGTTTTGCCTCAAAATTTTGACGTTTAACCGTTAATCCATGATCCTGAAAGTGCTTTTCAATCAGGTCAACCATCTTGGCATGAGCACTGGTGCCACTGATTCGTGGCCCCAGATCGCAAATCGTCTGCAGATGCTTCATGGCCTGCTGGCCATCGAAGGGTACCAGTGGCTGAGGATAGGTTTTTGCAGAGACACTGGTGGTAGATGCTGAGGCAACAGGTTTTTGGAACATGAGATAAGCTCCACCTGCGCCTGCAGCGATGAGCAACACCAACCCCATCAGTACATCACGCTGACCCTTCGACATGAGCATTCCCTTTGGAAGGAGTCCTTTATTGTACTGAGCCATCAACCGCGATGAACCATGATGACTTAGTCGGGCCAAACACCCTGAAATATTTCGGAAGCGGGTCCGGTCATAAATACATGATTACCTGATCCATCCCAATGCAGTTGCAGGTCGCCTCCAGGTAAATGTGCCAGCAACTGCCTGCTAGTCTGACTGGTTAAGACACCAGCAACGCAGACTGCACAGGCTCCTGTACCACAGGCCAGGGTAATTCCGCTGCCTCGTTCCCAGGTTCGCATCGTCACTTCGCTGCTGGAATGAATCTGAACAAAATGGACATTAATTCGCCTAGGGAAGGCAGGGGCATGTTCCAGAATCGGGCCGACACTTGAAATGGGTAACTTGCCAACATCCTTGCAGTAAAGAACCACATGCGGGTTACCCATGGATACACAGGTCATCGCTGGTTCCAGACCACATCCTTCCGCAAGATCAATAACCTGTGTTCCCCAGTCGTCTTCCAGTGGCTGTTGAACTACGCTCGGCTTATCCCAGATTGTCGGGATTTTCAATCCATCGAGTATTGGTTCACCCATATCGACCGTCACTTGATGCACTTTGCCTGACGTGACCAGCAGTTTAAGTTCAAGAACACCTCGGCCGGTTTCGATGGTTAACAACTCTTTTTTCACTAGACCATGGTCGTACACATATTTCGCGACGCATCTGATTCCGTTGCCACACATTTCGCCTTCGCTGCCATCGGCATTGAACATGCGCATGCGGACATTAGCCCGCTCCGAGGGACAGATGAGGATGAGGCCATCAGCACCAACCCCGAAATGGCGATCACTAATACGCTTGGCTAATTCAGAAGGATTGCCTGGCGGCTTTTGATTGATGCAATCGACATAAATGTAATCATTGCCAATCCCATGCATTTTGGTGAAATGCATTGATGTTACTCCCCCGGACAATTACTGACATGTACGCCCAATAATGTAAGCATAGCCGATTCCATGCCTTGGTACAGTTGTAGAGATGAAACCTTGTCATTTTCATAATAGGCGTGGAGTCAACATTCTGAAATGTGATTTCAATTCAACTTGCCCGTCATGATTGCCGCCATACACTGACACTGATTTATCACTCCGATGCCAGAAGGTGTTCGACATGGGAGATGGTCTGAATTCGTTTGTCCCCATTCTTATCTACGTCGTTCTCGTCCTTGGTTTTGTCGTTACGAGTCTGGGGGCGGCTCATCTCCTATCACCATTCAAACGTACCAAAGTCAAAGATACGCCTTACGAATCAGGCATGGACATTGTTGGCGATGCCCGCCAGCATTTTGATGTCAAATTCTATCTGGTCGCCATTCTGTTTCTGGTCTTCGATATTGAATTAATTTTCCTCTACCCCTGGGCAGTGAGTGCTTACCAGCCTGTAGAAGGGGAAGCGACCTCCGGTATTCCAGTCATGCTGCGTGATCCAGTCTTTGCAGTCATGCTGGTCTTCCTGGTGACCTTGGGTATTGCCTACATTTATGCCTGGAAAAAAGGGGTATTCAAATGGCGGTAAGCCTGCCGGAAAATGTGTTTACAGCCAAGCTCGATGCTTTGGCAAACTGGGTACGGACCAACAGTCTGTGGCCCATGCCTTTTGCAACAGCCTGCTGTGGCATTGAACTGATGGCCACAGGTGCATCGCGTCACGACCTAGCACGCTTTGGCGCTGAAGTTATGCGGTTTTCACCCAGGCAATGCGACTTGATGATTGTCGCCGGCCGCGTCGTAATGAAAATGCTGCCTGTACTGCAGCGAATCTGGCAGCAGATGCCTGAACCCAAGTGGTGCATCTCCATGGGAGCGTGTGCCAGCACCGGTGGAGTCTTTGATACCTATGCTGTGGTACAGGGTGTAGATCGATTCATTCCTGTTGATATGTATGTTCCCGGCTGTCCGCCACGTCCAGAACAGCTCATTCAGGCAGTCATTGATCTACAGGAAAAGATTCGGCAGACTGGCAAATTCTTCAGCGATGAGTTTGACAAGCGAACGCAGTATACCGGTCCTTCCCAATCATTGCCGCGTCCATTGGATGCAGTCGTAGCACCGGGTGATTACACCACTGCTACCCGGCAATGGGAAGGAACTGGCAAAGTGCAATTCGGTGAACGGGGCGTAAGAACATCATTGGAAATTCATCCTGCCAGAAAGTAATTGCAAAGGATTGTCATCAGTATGACAGCACAAGAAGCAATCAACAAACTGAAAGAAGTGTCTGGGAATGGCAGCATTTCCACCAGTGAATTTCGTGATAATACTCGTGTTCACGTTAGCAAGGACATCCTGATGAAGGTGTTGACCTGCCTGAAGAATGATTGCGGATTTGATTTCCTGGTTGATATCACGGCTATCGATTACATGGGTTATCCCACCGCAACGACAGATCGTTTTGCCGTAGTGTATTGTCTGCTCAATACCTCTGAGGGAAGCCGTATTGTTGTCAAGACGATGGTCAACGATCCCGATCCAGTGCTGCCTTCCAGCTATTCACTCTGGAAAGGTGCTGACTGGCCCGAACGCGAAGTCTACGACATGTATGGCATCCGTTTTGAAGGGCATCCCGATTTGCGACGTATCTTGATGCCTCAGGAATTTACTTCCTACCCGCTGCGAAAGGACTATCCGCTGCGGGGTATGGGAGAAAGGCACAACTTCCCGGTATTAACTCGAGCAGAAGGATAATGAAACAAGGAGGGGTTACCTCCGTTTCAGGAGAAAGCATGGCACTGGATGTTTTAGAACGACAGGCAAGCGATGCACCTGGCTTGGATGAGCGAGAGTTTCAGTGGACACTGAACTTTGGTCCTCAACATCCTGCTACCCACACTACGCTGCGATTGGTTCTCACACTGGAAGGCGAACAGATCATCCATGCTGTGCCCGACATTGGCTTTCTCCATTCCGGTTTTGAAAAACTGGGTGAAGACCTCAATCTCAATCAGTATGTCACCATAGTTGACAGAATGAATTACACTTCGCCGCTGTGCAACGAAATCGCCTGGCATCATGTTTGTGAAAAACTGCTAGGCATCGAACTGACTCCACGCTGCAAGTACATCCGAGTCATCATTAATGAATTGATGCGTATTCAGGATCACTTGCTGAACATTGGCACCTGTGCACTCGATTTAGGAGCGTTTACCGCATTCCTCTATGCGTTCTATCAGCGTGAACTGATCTACGATCTGTGTGAACATGCTTCCGGTCAACGATTCCATTCCAGTTTCACACGCGTGGGTGGCTTGCTGTACGATGTGGATGATGCCTGGATCGCCAAGTTGCGGTCGTTCCTCAAGGGATTTATGAAGGCCTATAACGATGTGACAGGCCTTCTAAACAGGAACAAGATTTTCATCGACCGTCTGCGTGGTGTAGGAGTACTCACCAAAGAAGAAGCCATCAATCGATCAGCTACTGGGCCGATTGCACGGGCCAGCGGTGTCCTGCGAGATGTTCGCAAGGACGATCCCTATCTGTCGTATCCGGATTTTGATTTTCAGGTGGTGGCGGCAAAAGAGGGTGACTGTCTGGCACGTTACCACGTTCGCATGCTCGAAATGCTTGAAAGTCACAAGATCATTACTCAAGCCATTGATAACCTTCCCTCCGGCCCGGTGAATGTCGATGTGGATGGCAAAGTGGTGCTGCCTGATAAATCGAGCACTTGGCGCAGCATCGAAGGTATGATTCAGCATTTTGAACTGACAATGTCCAACCGTGGCTTCAAAACGCCAGTCAACGAAGTCTATGGTGCCATCGAAGGGCCAGGTGGAGAATTGGGCTTCTACCTGGTCTGCGATGGAACGGAAAAAAGCTGGCGATGCAGAACTCGACCGCCTGCGTTCTACCATCTGGCCATGTTCCCGCATCTGATCAAGGGACATATGCTCAGCGATGTGGTAGCAGTACTGGGGAGCCTGTCAATCATCGCTGCGGAACTTGATCGATAATGGTAATGGATCGAACTGTTCGCTATCGGATGTGTTTGAGTAATGCTGAAGGGAGCCAAGACGGATGCCAGTTTTGACTGAAGCAATGATCCAGAAAATCAAGGCGTATTTTCCACGATACCCCGACAAGCAGGCGGTGACGCTCCCGGCATTACACATTGTTCAGGATGAATTGCGATGTGTTCCTGAGGGTGCGATTGAAGAAATTGCAGCACTCCTGGAACTCAGTCCTGCACAAATCCATGACACGCTCAGCTTCTATGGCTTTTATCGCGATGAAAAACATAAGCTGGGAAAACATCGCTTATGGGTCTGTCGTAGTTTGCCCTGCATGCTTCGTGGTGGTGAGCAGTTGCTGGCGCAGTGTTGCGAAAAGCTTCACGCCAAGCCTGGCGAGACTACCAGCGATGGCAAAATAACGCTGGAATTTGGTGAATGCATCGGCGCGTGTGAGCAGGCACCCTGTGTGCTGGTGAATGATGAGATACACGGAAACATTGGTGATGCACAGTTGGACAGCCTCATCGCAGACTTAAGGAAGTAACACCCGTATGGCAAAGTTTGAACCAGTGTTGCTGAAGAACGTTGGAGTCAAGGATTCCCACACCCTCGCTGTCTATCAGCAGCGTGGAGGGTACAAGGGACTTGATGCAGCATTGGCCAAGTCTTCTGCTGAGTGTGTTCAGATCACCAAGGATTCAGCCCTGCGTGGTCGAGGTGGCGCTGGCTTCCCAACTGGTGTGAAGTGGACGTTTCTTCCTAAAGACTACACAGGCCCCATTTTTCTCTGTGTCAATGCAGACGAATCTGAACCAGGTACTTTCAACAATCGGATATTGATGGAAGATGATCCGCATCAGGTGCTCGAAGGCATCATGATTGCCTGTTACGCCACACGGGCAACCACTGCTTACATCTACATCCGCTACGAATATGGTCATGCATATCGACGGCTACAAGCTGCCGTGGATGAACTCTACAAGGCCAAAAAGCTCGGCAAAGATGCCTGTGGCAAGAAGGGCTTTCACTGTGACATCTATCTGCATCGTGGTGCTGCTGCTTATATCTGTGGCGAAGAAACAGGTCTGATCGAAAGTCTGGAAGGCAAGCGTGCCTGGCCTCGCATCAAGCCGCCATTTCCTGCCATCGAAGGTGCATTCCGTAAGCCCACCGTTGTCAACAATCCTGAAACCCTGGCTTGCTTGCCTCATATTTTCACTCGTGGTGTTGCCTGGTTTAAGTCAATAGGCATCCCCGCTGACCCCGCCAATCCTCGTGATATCGGAAGTTACGGCCCCAAGCTGTACTGCATTTCCGGCCATATCAACAAGCCAGGCTGCTATGAATTGCCACTGGGGATTACCTGCCGGGAATTGATAGACGATCACGCAGGTGGAGTCTGGAATGGTCGCAAAGCGAAAGCGGTTGTACCCGGCGGAATGAGCATGGGATTCCTCACCGAATCAGAGCTGGATTGCAAACTCGATTTCAACGACCCAATCAAAAAAGGCTGCCTGGGCCTGGGCACTGCTGCACTCATGGTCGTCGATGACCAGACCAACATGGTGGATGTGTTATTTAACAGTTGCAGATTCTTCAGCCATGAATCGTGCGGGCAGTGTACGCCATGTCGCGAAGGCACAGCCTGGATGACAAAGATTCTTACCCGTATTCGTAAGGGAAAAGGTGAACTCAGCGACCTGGATCAGTTGCTGGAAGTCGCCAATACGATTGGCACGATGCCCGGCACAACCATTTGCGGCCTGGCAGATGGAGCGGCCTGGCCGGTCAAGAATGCCATCCAGAAGTACAAACAGGATTTTGTTGACTTCATCAATAGCGGGAAATCGCTAATTCGACCTGATGAACTCATTTCCGCAGGAGGTCACTGATGCGTTACCTCGTGTGGTTGATCCTTGTCTGTCTGCTGATAGGCTGCGGAAAATCTGCCGATACCAGAGTGGAATCTAAGATACCCGTTACACCTGTTCAGGGGCAACCGCAAGCTGCCCCTGTGGCTGCTGAACAAGGTGCATCAGGTCGCAATACGGTCTTGCAGGTACCCTTTGACAATGCAGCCAAGCTGGTGCTTCTGAACATTGGTAGGGCTTACCAGTTGGCCAGTATTTCACTGGGTAAACCTCCCAAAACAGCGGGCGAACTCGATGCTGGCGTCATGAAAACCAAGCGAGATATGCAGTTTCGCGAAGTCGAAGTGATGTATGGAGTCAACCTGCAAAAGCTGGGTGAAGAAGCAGGTAAATTCATGCTGGCCTGGGAAAAAACTCCCGACAACGATGGCAACCGGATGGTCCTGATGGCAGATCTGACAACGGTTAAATACGTCAGTCAGAATGAGTTTGACAAATTGCCAAAGGCCAAGTGAACAACGCCTGACTTGAATACACGACCCTATGGGATAGATCATGGCAACGGTTTGGGTAAACGGACAGGAAATCAAACTGCAGGATGGCGAGAAGCTCAATGCCATCGAAGCGGCTCAACGTATTGGCGTTGAGATTCCTCACTATTGCTGGCATCCCGATCTGACGGTTGTTGCCAGTTGCCGCATGTGCCTTGTCGAAGTAGGTGAACGAAAGCCCGATGGCACCGTTTCCATGCAGCCTCGCGTCGTGCCGGGTTGTCAGACACCAGTGAAGGATGGTAGCGTTGTTGTCACCGACAGCAAAAAGGCCAAGGATGCCCAGGCTGGTACACTCGAATATCTATTGCTGAATCACCCACTCGATTGTCCCGTCTGTGATCAGGCTGGTGAGTGCGATCTGCAGGATTACAGCTACAAGTATGGCAGAGGATACAGTCGCTTCAAGGATGACAAACTTCAGAAGGCGGATAAAGATCACATCGGAGAAAACATCACGCTCTATACAGATCGCTGTGTGATGTGTACCCGCTGCGTGCGGTTTACTCGCGAGATCAGTGGCACCAGTGAGTTGCAGGTCATTAACCGTGGTGCAGCTGCCGAGATTGACATTTTTCCCGATCAACCTTGCAATAACAAGCTTGCAGGGAATGTAGTGGATCTCTGTCCGGTTGGTGCCTTGTGCAGCAAGGATTTTCTGTACAAGCAGCGTGTATGGTTTCTGCAGGAATCCAACAGTGTTTGCCCTGGATGCTCCACGGGATGCAGTATCAACGTATCACAGAACAAGAATATCGTTTATCGACTCACTCCACGGACCAACCCCGATGCTCAGGGATCGTTCATGTGCGATGAAGGCAGGTTTGGTTTCAAGTACATCAATGCTGCGCAGCGTCTGTCAGCTCCATTGACCAAAGCAGGTGACCGTCATGTGCATGTTACGTGGGATGCCTTGATGCCCCGGCTGCGACGTGAATTGAAGGAAACTGTTTCCCGCTTGGGCAACCAATTTGCCGTGGTGCTTTCGCCGTTTATGACTGTCGAAGAAGCATACTTGGCAGCAGTTTATTTCCAGGGGCTTTCTGCTGAAGTGAAATTTGTGCTTGGCCCGGTTCCAATACACGGTTCGGACGACAAGTATCCCAAGGGTCCGCATGGTGAAGCGCCTGCTGCTGATAAAGTGAAGTTCACCATCAGGGCTGAAAAGTGTCCCAACCTTCGCGGTGTGGTTCCAGTAATCGATCATTTCCAGGATGATCTCATCGAATGGAACGACTTCATTGATGCAGTTAATGGCGGGCAGTTCAAGGCAGCATATGCCGTTGGCGGATACCCCTCCGCATGGGTAACTTCTGAAGAAGTCTCAGCACTATCTAAACTCGAATTTCTGGCCGTTCAGGATGTTCTTCCTTCCGCACTGACGGCAATCGCCAAATATGTGTTGCCTGGTGGGTCGTTTGCAGAAAAGGAAGGAACTTTCGTCAATCACAACCTGCTGGCGCAGGAAATCAAACGCGCCATCAATGGTCCCGGTGAGGCCCGTGCCGATGGCAGGATTTTTCTTGAGCTGTTGGAGCGGCGTGGGCTGTTCCACGCACCAACGATTCGGGCAGAACTGGCTAAATCCATCCCTTACTTTGAAGCACTTGGCCGGGGCGATCTGGGAGCCTTTGGGGTGTTTCTGAGTAAAGGCAAAACGACAAACAGGATGGCATCTTCAGGATCAGCAGTGGCTGGTTCCTGAAACGTGCATAGCAACTGAATTGAAATTCTTGAACTGAGCGAAAGACTATGTGGGAATTGCTGACACACCCCTGGACCATTCGAGGCATCGTTGCCTTGCTCGTGCTGTTGATTGTTCCAGGCATCTGTGCTTATCTGATCTTCCTGGAACGCAAAATTGCAGCATGGACACAGGATCGCATTGGCCCGAATCGCGTTGGCCCCTGGGGCTTGCTGCAATCCATCGCTGATGGTTTGAAGTTTCTGCTGAAAGAACAGATTGTCCCCAGTTATGTGAACAAAGTACTCTACTTTGTTGCCCCCGGAATTGGCGTGGGGTGTGCATTGCTGGGTCTGGCAGTAGTTCCATTTGGTGCGACTTCACTTAACACAGCAGATCCGCAGCAGTGGATCATTGCACCGCGGGTGGACATCGGTATACTCTACGTGCTGGCTATTGGTTCCTTAACGGTGTATGCCATTATCCTGGGTGGATGGGCTTCCAACAACAAATACAGTTTCATCGGCTCGCTTCGCTCCAGTGCTCAGGTGATCAGCTACGAAATACCGCTCGGCATGTCGATTCTGGGTATCGTGCTGCTCGTTGGTTCGCTCAACCTCGAAAAGATCATTGATTATCAGTTGCACCATGGCTGGTTCTTTCTCTATCAACCGTTAGCTTTCCTGATCTTCTTCACCAGCTCATTGGCTGAGAATAATCGAATGCCGTTTGACTTGCCTGAAACGGAACAGGAGTTGGTGGGTGGTTTTCATACCGAATACTCCGCTATGAAGTTTGCCATGTTCTTCCTGGGTGAATATTCGCACATGATTACGATCAGCCTGTTGTGTTCAGTGCTGTTCCTGGGTGGCTGGCATTTCCCCGGAATTACAAGCGTATTGGGTCCAGGTGAATTTGAGACATGGGGTGGAGCCATCATCAAGTTCCTGGTGCTCTTCACCAAGATGGTTCTTTTCATCGTGATTATCATGCTGATCCGATGGACTATTCCACGATTCAGATACGATCAGTTGATGGGGCTTGCCTGGAAAGTGCTGATTCCACTTTCGCTGGGAAATCTCTTCTTCGCCATGGTGGTGCGCCATTTCAACTGGTCTGCCTGGCTTCTGTTGCCTGTCAACATACTGCTGTTCCTGATCCCCGGAGCCATCTCCATCTGGCGTCAGAACAGGCAGGAATTGGAACTACAACATGGAGTTTCAGTTGCCTGATCAATGTAAGTAAACATAACTGATCGAAACACTATGCCGGAAGACTCGAATGGCGATTAATGCAAAAGATGTGAAGTGGGTGGAACAGCCCAAGTTGACCTTGATGGAAAAGCTCTATGTGCCGGCAATTATCTCCGGCATGGGCACCACGGTCAAACACATGTTTAAAACCATGGGTGGTGGTGGGGTTACGGTACAGTTTCCCGAAGAACGACCTGTCATGCCGCCGCACTTCAAGGGACTCCATCGACTGAATCGTGATGAGCAGGGGCGTGTAAAGTGTGTAGCTTGTTATCTCTGCAGTACTGCATGTCCTGCACATTGTATTGATATAGTGGCGGCGCCTTCGCCCTGGCCGGACCGCGAGAAATACCCCGAAACATTCGTCATTGATGAACTTCGCTGCATCTACTGCGGGATGTGTGAAGAAGCATGTCCCGTAGATGCCATTGAACTGACAACCTTATTTGATCTGACAGGAAACAGCCGCAGTGAAATGATGTTCGACAAGGAGAAACTGCTTTCGGTATACGATCATACGACGAATCAGGGCAGCGACCCGGTTCGTACTCAACGTGGAAAACTGGGCCCTTGCTCGGAATTAAATGAAGGGATCAAGTATTCCAACCCGAACCGGGCTAATGCCCAGTGATGGAGAAGCAACCCTGCTTATCTTGCCGCATCGACTGTGCACGATAAAACCAAGATGTCAGCTAAACAGTTGACTGCCACAAGCCTACAGGATTGGTAATGAATAAGTTTTTCTCATGGCTGGTGACATACTGGTATCTGGTGCTGCCAATTCTACTGGGCCTGGTATCTCTGGTGGCATTGCTTCCATCCGCCAGCAGGAAGAAAGTACCTCTTCAAGCAGGACTGGCTGCAGGAGTTCTTTCTCTTCTGCTTGCAGGTCTGCTGATTCTGAATCGAACCGGCAATTTTCCGCTCGATTTGTTCTTTTATTTCTTTTCCGGTGTTGCTGTAGCTGCAGCCGGGGCCATGATCGTTCAACGTAATCCAGTTTATTCTGCGTTGTATTTTGCCATTGTAATTCTGGGAGTTTGCGGACTGTTTCTCGTCATGTCAGCATCATTCCTGGCTGCTGTCACCATCATCGTTTATGCTGGCGCCATTATCGTAACATTCCTGTTCGTTATCATGCTCGCTCAGCAGACTGGACTGGCTGATTACGATCGTCGGTCTCGTGAGCGCATCTTCAGTTGCCTGGCAGGATTCGTTTTGCTGACCGCTATTCTGTTTGTTATTGAGAAGAATTTTTCTGTTGAAACTGATCCAAAAGTTGTGGTTGCGGCACTGAAAGAAGCTCAGGATGTAACCGCAGCAGACCGCTATGTTCGAAGCAGTCAGGAAATCATGGATTTGCTCAAGGTTAATGGCAAATCAGTTGAAAGTCAGATGAACTCACTGTTCAGTCAATTATCAGCTTGGCCACAGGTTAATGAGAATAAAGCAGCAGCAGCCCAGGCATGGAAGGACACTAATACTTTGCTGCAGGATAATCAGGTATCGAAGACACATTCGTCGCTTTCCAAGCTTTATGCAATTGCCTTAAGCATGGAGGAAGCACTCCAGCGACACCAGGGCGTACTCTCCAGCTCAAAAGCTGGTGCAACGAACCAGGCCTTTTTATCTCAAAACCGCATGGATAAGAACAACGATCATGTGAATGAACTTGGACGATCTTTGTTCGGTGATTACCTTTACGCTGTTGAACTGGCTGGAACGCTGTTGCTTGTCGCCACCATAGCAGCCATCGTTATTGCACAGGAATCTGGCAGGCCATCACTCAGTCCTCGAAAGAAGGTGGCAGCATGAGTGTGATTCTCCACAACTATCTGATAATCGGAGCCATTCTCTTTGGACTGGGAGCTATTGGTTTTCTCACTCGTCGTAATCTGATCGTCATGTTTCTTTGTGTGGAAATGATGTTATCAGGCGTTGCGTTGAATATGGTCGGATTCGGCAACCTGCATCGAAATATGCAGGGGCAGTCGTTTGTCATATTCATGCTGTCAGTTGCAGCATGTGAAGCAGCCATGGCGTTAGCAGTATTCCTCACACTTTATCGTTCACGCCGAACACTCGATGTCAGTGTCTGGCAGGAACTGCGTGATCCAGGACTTGAGCCTGTTGAGGATACCACCGTATTGCCTGCTGATCCTGCCAGCGAACCGATCGAATATCCGAAACTGACACCTGCTGGACTTCGTCCGGGGGAATCAGCTTCCAGCGAACCACGTACTGGTTTGACAGAGGAGGTCACCCGTGCCTAGTGGTTTGGAAGGCAATCTCTGGTTGATTCCCGGCCTGCCACTATTGGCAGCTATCATCATTACCCTGCTGGGAAAGAAATATCTGAAAGGCCAAAGCCATTGGCCTACTATCATCGCATTTGCGTTGAGTTTCTTCCTGTCCTGCACGGTTCTGAGTGAAATCAGAAATACTCCTGTGCCGCCAGCATCTGCTTCTGAAGTAGCAAGAATCACAACGCTTTACGAGTGGATCAATATTGGACAGCTCAATGTGGGCATTACGCTCAGGGCTGATCCATTGACTGCCATGATGCTGGTCATGGTTACATTCATCAGCATGCTGGTGGCAATCTTTTCCCGCGGATACATGCATGGCGATCCGGGCTATCCACGATTTTTTGCAGCAGTAGCATTGTTCGTTTTCTGCATGACCATGCTGGTGTTGTCCAACAATTTCCTTTTGACTTTTGTGTTCTGGGAAGGTGTGGGGCTTTGCAGCTACCTTCTGATTGGTTACTGGTTCAAGAAGAGCAGTGCATCCGCTGCAGCCCGCAAGGCTTTTTTGGTCAATCGAATCGGCGATTTCGGATTGATCCTCGGCATCATCGTCATCTGGTCAACGACAGGTTCTCTCGACTACGATGTGGTTTTCAGCAAAACCAACCTGATGAGTTCGACAGTCGTGTATTGGGTTTGCCTGTTCCTGGTAATGGGAGCCATTGGCAAGTCGGCACAGTTCCCACTGCATGTCTGGCTACCTGATGCCATGGAAGGTCCCACGCCTGTTTCTGCGTTGATCCATGCTGCAACCATGGTGACGGCGGGAGTGTATCTCGTTGCCCGTTGTACACCTTTATTCGTGCTTGAACCCATGGTTCAGTTTTATGTCAGCATGATTGGTATCACGACAGCGGTGATTGCAGCCATCGCAGCACTCACTCAGAATGATCTGAAACGTGTCATGGCATATTCCACGGTGAGTCAGTTGGGTTATATGTTCATGGCACTTGGTGCAGGTGCCGGGCAGGAAGCTCTGGTAACCTATGCAGTCATTGCTGCCATGTTCCATCTCTTTACCCATGCATTTTTCAAGGCGCTGCTTTTCCTGGGATCTGGTTCAGTGATGCATGCCATGGGACATGTCATTGATATGCGCCGGTTCAGTGGCTTGCGACATGTATTGCCCATAACACATTTGACATTTCTGATCGGGGCAGCAGCACTGGCTGGATTGCCACCCTTTTCAGGGTTCTACAGCAAAGATGAAATTCTGCTTGTATTGGCAGTAGCTAGCAAGCGGGGTGATTTCGCCTTTGCCTTCCAGATCATTTACTACCTTGCCATATTCACTGCGTTCCTGACTGCGTTTTATACCTTCCGTGCCTACTTCATGACTTTCTGGGGTGAAAAGAAACTGCCCCCCGAAGCAGAAGGACATGCACACGAAGGCGATTGGTCCATGACGCTACCGCTGATCATTCTTGCAATAGGTGCCGTAGCTGTCGGGTTCTATACTGGGCCATTCACGCATCAGTTCAGCTATCTGCTGGAGCGAACCCCGAATTTCAAACCCCTGCAGGATGTCCCGGCCATTTATGATCAGGTAACTGGCGTTCATCATGCTTCGGTGACGGTTATGTACACCAGTATTGCCGTCGCCTGTGCAGGAGTGCTGCTGGCTGCATTCATGTATCTGATTAAGCCTGGCCTCTCTCGCACGGTTGCCCGCAGCTTCGGTTCGCTGTATCAGTTGTCACTGAACAAGCTCTATTTCGATGAGATTTATCAGTTCATGCTGGTCAAACCTGCTGAAGCAATTGCTCAAGTGCTCAAATGGATTGATGCCAACATTGTCGATGGGCTGGTGGATTTCACTGGTCGATTGGCTCAGCAGATTGGCAAAGTATTGCAACCTGTCCAAAACGGACTGGTGCAGTATTACGCATTGGCAACATTGCTGGGACTGGCAGCATTTGCTGTGGTACTGGCATCAAGACTATATCAGTAACGGGACGTAATTGATGGGACAGTTCTTGCTGTTGTTAATGGTCTTTCTGCCGCTGGCAACAGCACTCCTGGTGCTTTGTCTTGGCTCACGTAATGCCCAGTTGGTCAAAAGACTCAGCCTGGCTGCAACAATCGTTACGTTTATTCTCTCAGTCATCATTTGCCTGAATTACAAACCAAGCAGCACGACTGACAAAGAAGTGGTAGCAGGTCGCGGATTAGCAACCACGGCGGAGCCATTCAAACCCGATCCGCAATACACGGTCAATGTCCCCTGGCTGACTTTCTTTGAAGGCAGTAAGGATCTTCCCAAGGTGGAGATTCGTTTTCACCTGGGAATTGACGGAATCAGTCTCTGGTTGCTGGCGCTGACAGCTTTATTGATGGTGTCTTCCGTTCTCATTTCATGGGAATCGATCACAGATCGTGTTGCAGGATTCTATGCGCTATTGTTGATACTCGAAACGGGCATGCTCGGCGTGTTCTGTTCATTCGATATCATTCTGTTTTATGTCTTCTTCGAATTCACTCTGTTGCCTCTTTTTTTCCTGATCGGCATCTGGGGCGGCCCACAGAAGCGATACGCAGCCAGGAAGTTCTTCATATACACCCTTGCGGGAAGTTTACTCGGCTTGGTGGCACTGGTGGGACTGGTGCTCTCAAGAGGTAGCTTGGATAACAATCACATTACGTTTGACATCCTGACACTGGTGAGAAACACCATCAACAACGGTTCGATAGATTATGGTGTTCAATTCTGGATATTCCTCGGGTTGTTTGCCGGGTTTGCCATCAAAGTTCCTTTGTTCCCCTTTCATACATGGTTGCCTTTGGCACACGTGGAAGCACCAACAGCAGGCTCGGTATTGCTGGCAGGTGTACTCTTGAAACTCGGAACGTATGGCTTCCTCAGGCTTTGTTTGCCTCTACTTCCCGAGGCGACTGTTCAAATTGGAATTCCACTGGTCTGTTCGCTCTCGATTATTGGCATCATTTATGGTGCGTTGTGCGCACTGGCTCAGGATGACATTAAAAAACTGGTGGCCTACTCTTCAGTAAGCCACCTGGGATTCTGCATGTTGGGTTTATTTGCACTGAATGCAGAAGGTATCACAGGTTCTGTACTTCAAATGATAAACCACGGTTTGTCTACCGGCATGCTCTTCCTTATTGTTGGCATGGTATATGATCGGTTCCACAGTCGTTCACTGAAGGAAATGGGTGGCCTGGCCTCCAAGCTGAAACTCATTGGTTTCTTCATGGTCTTTGCCTGTATGTCCAGTGCGGGTTTACCTGGCCTCAATGGTTTTGTCGGCGAGTTCTTATGTCTGGCAGGCATCTGGAAGATTAATCCAACCTATACCATCTTGGCAGCAGTTGGAGTTCTCCTGGGAGCCTGGTATCTGTTAACCATGCTGCAAAAGGCATTTTTTGGTCCATTCAAACTGCCCGGACAACCAGCTGAACCAGAAGACGATCATCACTCTCATGATCATGCTCATCATTCACACCATGACCATGGTGGGCATCATGAAGTCAAAGACATGAATGCACGGGAAGCAGCCATTCTGCTTCCTCTGGCCTTCTTCTGCTTATGGATCGGCTTGTATCCCAAGACATTTATCGATGTCATGAAGCCAGAGGCTACTGCATTAGGTAAACGATTTGCAGACCCTGTTAAAACAATGTCAGACACTTCAATCTTTGCACCGATGCCAGGAGGAAAGCGCTAGTGGATACGAATTACCTGGCTTCACTTTCTGGTGCAATCAGTCTGGTGACTCCTGAAGCCATCTTGATATTGGCTGCATGCGTAATGTATGCAGTTACAGCCTTCTGGAAGAGCGAAGAGACCTGGGGCAAACTCAGCTTTTTGCTTTTGTTATTATCCCTATTTATGCTTACACCGCAGCCTGCAGATTACGCAGGCAGCGGTTTGTTTCGTGCCGATGCGATGAGTTACTATTGTCGCTGCCTGGGTTTGCTGGCAGGTTTGGGTTTAGTGCTATTATCATGGGGACGAGTAACTCAAGAGCATTCAGGTGAGTACTATGCAACTCTACTGATCGCAATTGCAGGTACCAATCTGGTAGCAGCTTCCAATGATTTGATTACTCTGTTTCTTTCACTTGAACTCATCAGTATACCAACTTATTTATTGCTCTACATGCTTCGGGGGACTGCCCTTTCCCGAGAAGCTACCACCAAGTATTTCCTCTTGAGCATTTTCTCATCTGCACTTTTGCTGTATGGACTGAGTTTCTTCTATGGTGCAACAGGAACCACCAACTTCGAAGGCATGAGACAGACATTGTTGAATACTCCAGTATCGCAATATCCTGACATTTTAACACTCGGCCTGATTTTCGTGGTGGCTGGTTTTGGGTTTCGTTTAACCGCAGCGCCATTTCATTTTTATGCTCCCGATGTTTACGAGGGTGCTCCAACGCTGCCAGTAACACTCCTGTCAATCATTCCTAAAATTGCGGGTTTAGTTGGTATCTACCAACTGGTTCATGCAACGCTGCTCGTCAATTTCAATCTGGCTGAATCTCCCATTGCGATACAGGCCAGAGATCTTTTCTGGATCATGGCCCTGGTTTCCATGGTTTTGGGGAATGTACTTGGTCTGCTGCAAAACAACATCAGACGACTGATGGCCTATTCAGGTGTGGCTCATGCAGGTTATATGTTGTTTGCATTGGGTGCTGCAGCAGCAGTTCCTGGCAATGTTGCATCTGGAGGGATGTCGGGCTTAAATGCAGTATTCTTTTACCTGGCTGTTTATCTGATTATGACTCTGGGTGTATTTGCAGTTCTGCGATACCTGGATAACAGCGTTCATCCTGTCAACTCCATAGACGATCTGGCAGGCTTGGGCCAAACGAATCCTTATCTCGCATTTTTCCTTGCGGTGTTCCTGTTCAGTCTGACGGGTCTGCCGCCCACCGTAGGATTCTGGGGTAAACTTTATATCTTCTTGGCTGGCTGGGAGACCGGGGTGCATCACTTCCGAGTTCTGGCTATTGTAATGGCAGTTACTGCAGCAATGGGTGCCTGGTACTATCTTCGCATCATTGGTGTGATCTATCTTAGACAGAGTGTTAAGCCGTTGTATCCACAAGTACAGCCGGTGGCATTTCTCGTTATTGTAGTTTGCGGCATTCTGACACTCTGGACGTTCGTTGATCCTAACGGATTGATGAGAGCGTCTTTCAATTCCACCAGCGATATAACGAAAATGGGGAAATAAAAAAACACTTCGATGTTGCATCGAAGTGTTTGATGAGTTTCGCACGAAATTAGTAGGCGTAGATATACCAGAAGTCATCTTGGTACTGAAGAAAATAATTATTACCAGGTGGGAGGGGCGGTAGCACTGGTGGATCAAAATCACCATCGCCAAACGTGCCGTCGTATTCCCAATGAACGAATCCGGAGGCACCTACAAACACATACCAATCTGCTTTCGCAGTTTCAACAGTAAAGAGCAGTGCAAATACTGCTACCAACGCCAAGGCTAATCGCTTCATCACCAATTCCTCCTGCTTTTTTGGACGTTAAGCTCGAATCAAGTCAAAAAGTTGCACTTTTGACCGTCGCTCAAAGCTCAGAATGTAAAAATGGCTAATTTGAGGAGGATAAGCAACATTGATTGAGGCATAATCTGAATTAGTTCTCTTCATGTACTGGAAAAATAAGATAAAATGGCACTATCGCTATAATCGCTACAACTGTAACTCGAAACATGTACCTTTCAGAGTCTGATCCTACCCATACGTGCAGTGTTGCTATTGTTACCAATCCAATAGTAGACGACGACAATACGGAGTTAATTGACAATCCTATCACTGATTCCCTTGAATTCGTTGCGGAAACCGAATCCTCGGAATTGTTGAAATCGGAAGCTCAACAATTCATCGATCATTATCAATTGATCCGATGCTTGGGACGGGGCATGGCTGGCAGCGTATGGTCGGCTCGTGACCTAGAAAACCCGGGGCGAGACGTTGCACTGAAAATCATGCATGCGGACATGCATGATGAGTACATGCTTGCCAGATACACTTGTGAAGTACGAGCACTGGCTCGCATGAATAATCCATACATTGCCCGAATCTGGAGCAATGGCAAAACAGCAGAGGGAAAACTCTACATCGCCATGGAACTGATTCCAGGCACACAACTGAGTACGTTCTGCAATACATGGAGTCCCACGGTTCGTGAACGAGTTGAATTGATTGTCAAGCTGTGTCGTGGATTGCAGCATGCACATCATCAAGGCATTCTTCATCGCGACCTCAAGCCTGCCAACATTCTCGTAACTCATCAGGATGGAATTCCCTGTCCCAAGATAATTGACTTCGGCTTGGCAAAATCATTTTTGAAACCTTTGCTGCCTGGCTCTGCGGATACAACCCAGATGGGGTGTTTGCTGGGCACCATTGGTTACATGAGTCCCGAGCAGGCAAGCACCGGCATTCGGGATATTGATACCCGTAGTGATGTGTATTCCATTTGCGCCATTCTTTATGAGTTGTTGAGTGGTACGTTGCCTGTACCGCGTGAAGAAATCAATCGTGCATCACTCGCGCAGGCATTGGACATGGTCCAGAACCGGGAGCCGGACGCTGTCAGTCATCGTTTGAAATCCAATCCGCAGGCAGCAACGCATGCAGCACGCTGTCAACAAACCCCCTTGCGGCTTGAAGCCACTTTGCGTGGTGATCTTGATGCCATTCTGGAAAAAGGATTATCAAAGGATCGAAACAAACGATATCAATCAGCAAGCGAGTTGGCTGATGATTTGGAACGATACCTGGCTGGTGAGATTGTCCAGGCGCGTCCACGGACGTACTGGTATCTCACGCAAAAACTCCTCAGCAAACATTGGAAGCTGGCACTGCTTATCAGCACCATTTCAGTGATGTTCCTAATTAGTTGGGTAGCGATTGCCGTGGGATTTTACTGGGCTGTGGAAGCCCGCAATGAAGCTCAGCAGGCAGAAGCTTCCCTGAAATTGTCTCAGGAACAGGAGTTGAAACACAAACTGGATGCCGAAAAATCAAGCATGTTCCTGAGTGATGTACTTAGCTATCCCAGACCATTGAAACTGGGTCAGGAAGTCAAATTGATTGATGCACTGGATGAAGCTAAAGCCAGGATTAGCAAAACCTTTATCAATCAGCCTCGTGCGGAAGCCCTCGTCCGACTGGCTCTGGCTAGTTCTTATCTGCAACTGGGGCAACCTGCGCAAGCTCAACAATTGCTTGAATCCTCTCTTTTCCGGCAGGCGTTGACCTTTGAAAATGATGCAGAATGGAGACTTCAGGCTGAAACCCTCTATGTTCGATCATTAATGGACCAGGATCTGATTCAACAGGCAACTGAGCGTTGTCACTTGGTGTTGCAGCATGCTCAACGTAATGGTTTGACGAGCAAAAACCCTGCCGTACGTTCTTTTTACCAGATCAGTGCCAGATTATTGTGTCAGCAGGAGAGCTATGCTGAAGGTATTCAATTGTTGCGAAATGCACTTCAGGAATTGGAACGAGAATCTACGAGAACTGCTTCAGAAGTCTGGGGATTGCGAAGCGTCATGGTTTCCTGCTTTACTGAATGGGCAAAAAAAGATCGTAGTGTCATTCCGCAATTCCAAACACTGGTTAATCAGTATTTGAATCAAGTCACTCAGTTTCCTGAAACTCATCCAATCAAACTCCAGCTTAAGTGCGCGTTTGCCAATATGAAACATTTCCAGGGACGAACTGACGAAGCGTTGGAGATACTCATTGAACTACTTGAGCAGGCTGAAGAGATCTACGGCCCATTACACCTGCATACCCTGAGTGTGCAATCCAATATGAGTCAACTGTTACTGGATTCACAGCAATACCGTAGAGCTTCTGCTGTTTTGACCAGCATGTTGTCAGCTCAAACCTCGCTCATGGGAAAAAGCCATGAATTAACTCAGAAAACCTTGTCAGAACTGGTAAGAATCAGCGAAATACAAAAGCGCTTCTGGCACGCATGGTACTTTGAAACAGAACTCTATCAAGGCCGGTTAGTGTCCTACGGCAATTCTCACATTAAATGCAAAAATTCATTGGAAAAAGCGAACCAACTCCTTCTGCAAGCTGGCTGTAACTGGCTGTTCAATCTCAGTTTTTTACCTTAAGGGTTAACGCTATTTTAGTTTAGCCAGTTCTTTCCTGATTATTTTGTCCAGCGAATGCCGTGTTTCATTTCCCCAGCCTGTGAAGCAGGAGATAAATGCTCCATCTGCGTCCAGCAGAATGAAATGTGGTGTTGCAGATACTCCAAAGGTATTCATGATAGATTTCCCAAGTACGACTTGAATGGTATTATCCTGTTGACTCAACTCAGGAAGCATGGATTTCGAAACATCAGCACTGCTGATGAACAGGCATTGGAATCTTGATTTGTACTTCTCATTCATCCAAAGTGGAATTTCAAAGGACAAGGATTTCGTCAGTTCAGAACCTGGTTGAAAAAAAACAAGTAGACAAGGTTTACCTTGAAATTGTTGCAATCGGACAGTGTTACCTTGTGAGTTAAGGAGTTGAAAATGAGGCACCAGGCTGCCTGTTGTAAATGGTTGTTCTGCTATTTCGTGGTTCACTTGCTGTATAGTCAAACGATTATCAAGTCCGGCAGCAATGGTGGAACGCATAGTAATCAATGCGTCGCGAAAAGGGGTATTTCCTGGTGATGACTGAAGTTGCTGCACCTGTTTTTCGAGCAATTGCCAGGCAGTCCGCGTGTCCTTGTCATGCTTGTGCATCGCCAGTTGTTGTATCGTTTCCTGCAGCGATTTGATCTTGTAAATGTCAGCAAGTCGTTCCTCAAACCTGGGGCCCTGCAACAGTTCACTGCTGACGAGGGTATAACTCGTTTTGATTTCACTGGTTATGTCCTGATGTGCTGGTGCTCGCCTGATGATCAGTCGCTCTACCGTATTGGGCAGTGTCGCAGGCCTGCTAAAAGTCAGAGAATCAGATCTTTTCCAGGCGGTAGTATCCGCACGAGGCCGTTGCCAGTCTATGGATTCCTGAACAGCGTTGACTTGATCTGCCTCGTTGTTTTGCAGGCTTTTGCTCCAGTTGAAACGACGGGGCAAACGACCAGATTCAGGCGATTCCCAATCAGTAATGAAAAGGCTTTTGGGGGGCACAAGTGGCACGAGGAACCCGTTTTCCCATGTCGCCGGGCCATCTACCCGAATAGACTTTCCGGTAGGTGCGTTGCAGGAAGTGATGTGGCCCAGATGATCAATGATTGCGTGTGTGAGGTGTATCGAAAGTGCGTCTTCGGGGCGCAAAATACCGGTTTCAAATAGTCTGGTACAGCATATGATCTCAGCCGAGTTTCCCAGAATCCGAGTAACAAGGATTCTCAACTCCAGCTTGTATTCCTTGTTTCCCTGAGAACTGGTTGACTTGCTTGTCTCCGTAACAGTGCCTTGGTACAAGAATTCCTGCCCAGCTTTCCATCGGGGAGCCAGTGGATGTACAGTCAAATCACTGAGTTGAAAGATGATAGCCAATAGAAACGACATGCGTGCCTCCCTGCACGTGGGAGTTTAAAGTATAACCATGATCATTGACAGAGCAACGTGGATTCCGTTCGATTGGAAAAGACCCAGGAGTTGGAATTCAGCCGATCTTGTGAGTTTTTGACTGAAATGGTATTAACACGCTGGGAAATCAATGCTCTATTGAATGAGTTATACTCGGAATGAACTGGCGTGGAAGAAAAGTTCTGGTGACCGGCGCCGCTGGCTTTATCGGTTCGCACCTGGCTGAAGAACTGGTGCGACAAGGTGCATCCGTCAAAGCGATGATACACTACGATTCTCGGCCACAGCGAAGCAATCTGGAATTGGCTGATCAGAATCTAGTTCAGCAAATGGAGATCATTGCAGGGGATGTAGCTGATCCACATTTCATGTTTCGGGCTGTCCAGGGATGCGATGCCGTTTTTCACCTTGCAGCTCTTATTGGAATTCCTTTTTCGTATGTTGCTCCTTCTGCTTATGTTCAGACGAACATCACTGGAACCCTGAATGTCTTGGAGGCATGCCGTCTGCATCAAACACCTCGTCTGGTGCATACTTCAACCAGCGAATGTTATGGCACTGCGCGCTATGCTCCTATTGATGAACAACATCCGCTCCAGGGGCAATCGCCTTACTCTGCCAGCAAGATCGGTGCCGATAAGCTGGTGGAAAGTTTCTTCCTCAGTTTCAAACTTCCAGTCACCACGCTACGTCCTTTTAACACGTATGGTCCCAGACAGTCTGCTCGTGCAGTGATACCTACCATACTGGCACAATTGCTCAGTGGAGTTTCGGAATTGAAATTGGGCGATGCTTCACCTGTTCGTGATATGAACTTCGTGGAAGATACGGTGGCTGCATTCCTGGCTGTAGCTGTATCTGACAAGTGTCTGGGCGAGGTGGTTAATGCGGGTACAGGGCGAGGCGAAACTATTGCAACGATTGCTGAGTTGGCAATGAAGATAACAGGCAGGCAAGTTCCCATTCGAGTTGAGGCACAAAGGCAGCGGCCCGAAGGCAGTGAAGTATGGAAACTGATTGCTGCCAACGCCAAAGCAAAAGAACTGGCTGCATGGTCTCCCAGGGTTTCGCTGGAACTAGGATTGGAAAAGACGGCTCATTTCATCATGAACCATCTTCATTTGTATCGGCCCGGTGAATATGCCGTTTAGCCCAACATGTGAAAAAGACAAGTTTGAGGCAAGGATGCTTCCATGACACAACGATTACACCCACTCACTACGCCGGTCGTCATCCAGGCAGGAGGCAAGGGCACGCGGCTTTATCCTTACACCAAAGTCTTGCCCAAGCCATTGATGCCTGTAGGTGGAATGCCCATCCTGGAAATCATGCTCAGGCAACTCGCCAGTCAGGATTTTCGTGACATTACCATCAGTGTTGGTTACCTGGGCGACATGATTCGCATGCATTGTGGTGATGGCTCCAAATGGGGGTTATCGATCCGGTATGTGACCGAAGATCAGCCTCTGGGAACCATGGGACCACTTAAGTTGGTAGACGGCCTTCATCGGCCATTTCTGGTGATGAATGGTGACTTGTTAACTGATTTTGATTTCAAGGAATTGCTTTATCAGCATGAGGAATTCGGTGGGCCATTGACTATTGGAACTTACTTGAAACCGGTAAATATTTCACTGGGTGTTCTGGAGACTAATGCCAATCAGCGTGTGATAGGATTTCGTGAGAAACCCACGCTGCACTTCCCATGCAGTATGGGTGTTTATGCCATGAATCCAGAAATGTTGAGACTGATACCTGCAGGTCAATTGTTCGGTTTTGATGATCTGATGTACAAACTGCTGGAACTGAAATGGAGCATTTATTCCTATATCTTCCGAGGAACCTGGATGGACATCGGCAGGCCAGAAGATTTTCATGCTGCCTGTGAACTGGTTGAGAAACAGCCTGAGTTGTTTATTCCAAGTGAAGGGCGAAGGCTGGCAGCGTAGTTACATTTGCCCTTTCTTCTTTGCTCGCTCAAATGCCTTCTTTGCCTGCTGATGTGGAGCCTTTGTTAACTTGGTGCCACGATAACTGTAATAGTGCACTTCAATTCCTTCTTCTCTATCATCGTCGATAACATACGGATGTACCTGCCACCAGGAATAGGGCATTACGCTGCGTTTCCTGATGTACTTTTCTGCCTTTTTGAGTGATGATGCAACATGAAACTGCAAACAATCCATCGTGCCTTCAAACATAAACTCATAATGCATGATTACCCAAACGGTGGTGTGTTGACGCCTTTGCATGTGGCAACCCGTTAATTACCGCAACTATCATTAATGGGATAACACGCGTCGATAAACATCTTCATATCCCGCAGCGCCTCTCTCCCAGGACCAGTCTGCAGCCATGCCATTTTTCTGCAATTGCAGCCAAGTGGTGGGTGATTGTCTGTAACAGTCGACCGCCCGGTTCAGTGCCCAGAGCAATCCGCCAGCATCGTAACTGCTGAAGCCAAATCCGTTGGCAGTGCCAACTTCCCAAGTATAGTCATTGCAGTCAATGACGCTATCCACCAGGCCACCGGTTTCCCTTACTACGGGAATGGTGCCATACTTCAAACTATATAGCTGGTTCAAGCCTGAAGGCTCAAATCGACTGGGCATCAGGAAAATGTCGGCTCCAGCCATGATCTGGTGTGACAGCGACTCATTGAACTCCAGTGCTGCCGCCACCTGATGAGGATATTGTCGGGCCAGATTACGAAAGAAGTGATGATACTCAGCATCACCAGTGCCAAGAATAACAAACTGAATGCCCATGCGCATCATGTGATGAGCTGCATCGCGCACCAGCGTTATCCCCTTCTGTTCGGCAAGTCTGGTCACCATTGCCACCAAGGGAACATCTGGGCGGCGAGGCAATACTGCCTTCGCCTGCAAGTCTGCCTTGCAGGCTGCTTTACCAGCTTGGATATCATCTGGGCCGTAATGACGGGCAATGTACTTGTCCGTTGCCGGGTTCCAGATGCCATAGTCAATGCCATTGTTGATGCCAAACAGCTTGTAGCGATGTGTTCGTAATACTGCATCGAGTCCTTCGCCATGTTCATGCCAGGTGATTTCTTCGGCATAACGCCTGCTGACTGTGGTCACGGCATCAGCAGCTACGATGCCAGCCTTCATGAAATTCAGGCCATCATGAAACTCCAGCAGATCATGACGGAACAGATCCCAACCGAGTCGGGCTGTCCACATCGTGTCTTTGCTGAAGCGGCCCTGATATGCCAGATTGTGAATAGTGTAAACACTGCGGGCCTGTGCTAACTGTGGCACGTTGGCGTAATGTATATCGAGATAAACGGGTAGTAACCCTGTCTGCCAATCGTTGGCATTAATGATGTCAGGTTTCATGCCCAGAGCAGGCAAGGCTTCCAGAATTGCACGAGTAAAGAAGACGAACCGGGCGTCGTTGTCTGAATAATCCTGCATGTACCCTTCGGTTGCCTTGAACTGGTACAGTGTATGGCCGAAGAGTTTGTCATCTCTGCTGAAGAAGTCGTCGTGTTGTACCAGATACACCGGCACATCACAGCCGGGCAGGGTACTGCGACAGATGCGGCCACCGACACGTGCTCCATTGATATCGGTTTCTATTTTGACATTGAGAGGAGTAATGGGACAGCCTGCTTTCCAGGCACAGTTGTACAGCGGTGTGAAAACACTGACGTTATGTCCACGAGCTGCCAAGGCTTTGGGAAGTGACATCAGCACTTCACCCAGGCCACCGGTTTTGGAGAATGGAGCTACCTCAGCCGAGGCAAAGACAATATTGAGCTTGTTTGAATCGGCAGGCATGGACGCATCTTTCCCGTAAACTGCACTGCCAGCATAAACGGCAATGCACTATCGGGCAACAGTCTCTCGCTGCTTCAGACGGGCCTGCGAACAATCAATCGGTTATTGCATGGAATAAGTGTTACGATTGGAATGATCCAAGCAGTTATTCAGATGAACTGGTCGGATTACCCGTGAAGGGATTGTGCACATTGTATGCAGCGTCGGGCATATGGCAGGGCAGCTAATCGCTCCATGCCGATCTGGGTCTTGCATTCACTGCATATGCCGTATGTACCCTGCTTGATGCGCTCCAGTGCTGCTTCCGTTTCGCTCAAGGTAAATTCCTGATTGCCAAGAAGGTGTTGTGCAACGTATTCTTCCACACCTTGATTAGTGATTTCCTGGAAGTCACCCATGTCGCTACCCTGACCGTAATCCCCATCGTGTTTCTGCAATTCAGAAGTTTCTCTTTCCAACTGGGTGACATTCTTCCCCAGTCTTCTTGCAAGTTCTGTGAGTATTTGTTTTTGGCGCATCAAATCAGTCGATTTCATTTTTAACCTCATCAAGTCATGGAAGCGTTGTTTGTGGACAATAAGGTTGTTATTCTATGAGAACTTCTCTGTATCGAATAACTCTTCCAGGCTCTGCGATACTTCATAGCATAGCGCCATTAACTCCAGCCAAGGAATTCGTCATGTATTTCCTGTTAACAGTGATAATGCTAGCCATGACTCCACCACCAGATGTAGATAGCCAGGCTGACCATGGGTATGCCAAGTCGGGTGAAGTGAAAATCCATTATGCTGCGTTGGGTGATAAGTCCAAACCATTGATCATTTTCATTCACGGATTCCCTGACTACTGGTACTCCTGGCGGGAGCAGATGAAGGCACTTTCCAGTGACTACTACTGTGTTGCCATCGATCAGCGGGGGTACAATCTGTCTGATAAACCCAGTGGCGTTGATCAGTACGACATGCGATTGCTCATTGGCGATGTCGTTGCGGTGATCAAGCATCTGGGTCGCGAGAAAGCAATCATTGTCGGACACGATTGGGGTGGTGCAGTTGCTTGGTCCATTGCCACCATGGCACCGCAATTCGTGGATAAGCTTATCGTTCTGAACCTTCCACACTTGCGAGGTGTTTCACGGGAACTGGCGAATAATCCCCAACAGCAGAAAAACAGTCAGTATGCCCGCAACTTTCAGAAGGAAGGCGCTCACAAGGTGCTTACCGCAGAGATGTTGGCCATGTGGGTGAAAGATCCAGAAGCGAGGAAGAAGTATATCGAAGCCTTCAAGCGATCCGATTTCGAAGCGATGCTGAATTACTACAAGAAGAACTATCCGCGTGAACCTTACCAGGAAGACAAATCTCCTGTCATCAAGGTGAAGACGCCCGTGCTGTTGATTCATGGTTTGGACGACACAGCCTTACTCCCCTCCATGCTCAACAACACCTGGGAATGGCTGGAAAAGGATTTGACACTGGTAACCATCCCCAAGGCAGGGCACTTTGTCCAGCAGGATGCCGCAGACATGGTCAACCGTTCCATCAAGAGCTGGCTCACTCGATAATTCACTGCCTTGTACCATCTTTCCAGTCCCGTTCGTGGCCTTGAATCATGGCACCTTCACGTGGGCTGGAGATGGACAACTTCGAGAAACGCTCATCGAACCCGGCAGTAATCCACCCTTCGCTGACCAGCACTTCCAGATTCTGCAACGCCTGCTGAATAGCAATTTCATGGTAATGTGCAGGCATTTTGCCTTGCAGTACCTGACGCATGATTTTCAGTATGCTTTCGATGTCGCATGCTCGCTCCACAGCGAATATCAGTAGTTGGGTCATGCCGGTGATGGCAAGACGTTTGCCGTCGCGTTCATAACAGGGTACTGCGATAATATTGCCGTTGCGATAGTCGGGTAAGGTTGTTTTCGTAGCACCGGTCACTTGTAGTTTGAACACATTGCGATCATTGGCATGCCAGGTCAGGTCTTCATCGAAAAAGCGTTGCGTCACCTGATTAACGCCAGTTAGATCGAGTCCTCCAATTCCCGCCTGCCCCAGCACATCATTGGTGAATCCACCCTGCGCCAGCCAGGCCCATGCCTGTTTTGCCTTCAAAGGCAATCCCGATTCGCGGGCAATTTCCTGGCAATGTGCCTGCAGATCGGTGAACTGCCCATTGGCTGCATACCAGAATTCAGCTAAACGCATGTGTTGCCGGACACGCTTCTGCTGGTTCTGTTGATAGTGCGACAGCATCCAGTCCCGATCATGGCTATTTGCATCCAGTGCTATCAGCGTATAAGCCAGCTCACGAGCTCCTACATGAGTCAGCGTCAATCCAGCGGAAAGAATTGGATCAGCAAACCCGGCACACTCACCCACCAGGTACCAGTTTTTGCCATACACCCGTTCAGAAACAAATGACCAATCGTTGGTGGTGCGAAGTTTGTTTTCCCGACTGGCCCCCTCGAGAAGTCCGGTAATGCGATCTGATGCTGCCAATGCTTCGGTGTAAAGCAGTTCCGGTGCCTTGCCGCTTTGTTTGTAGAAACTCGCTGGACACACCAGTCCCAGGCTGGTTTTGGTTGGTGTGATGGGAATAAACCAAAGCCAGCCAAAACCCACGCTGATGACCTGCACACGGGTTCCGCCACTGCCAATCGTCTCGGCCCATGCCGTATTGGTCCAATAATCCCAGATAGCAATATTCTTGAGCGGGGTAGGGCAGTCTATTTCAACTCCCATCGCACGGCGCAGAATACCTACATGCCCTGATGCATCCACATACGAACGAGCAGTGATGGTTTCACCATTGCTCAACTTCAATCCCTGTACAACATCGTCTTGGTGAAGCACTTCACGAACAGCAATGCCTTCCAGTACCTGGCAGCCTCGCTTTTGAACATGTCTCAATAGCATGTCATCGTATTTCGCTCGATCAACTTGAAAGGCAGTGTCTCGGCGAACGCCTTCAAACTTTCCTGGCCTGGGTTGTCCTTCAAATGATTCAGGAGGTACCAGGTTGAAATCCCATAGCTCTGCCTGCTGCCCCCAACGGAAAGTTGCACCGATTTTGACAGGAAAACCAGCTCGCTCTACTTCATCCCAGATGCCCATTTCCTGGAGTACTGCTCCAATTTGAGGTAACTGGCTTTCACCCACATGTTCCCGTGGAAACTGTTCCCGCTCGATGATCAGCACTTTCAATCCGGGCTGATACTGCAGCAGAAATGATGCTGTGGTGGAACCCGCTGGCCCGCCACCAATGATCGCAACATCGTAGCTCGAAGTCATGGATCAATCCTCTACACCGTGCCAGTGTAGCAGACCCATGAATCAGTTCACAACGGGTTCGGCATCCTTTCGCAGGCATATTTGACGATACCCTACCAATACGCCCATCACTAACGAGCTTTTTGCGTCAAGCGACGTAAGTCCTTAATTGTCCGTGACGTTTGAGTGCTGTCAGGACGAGTTTGGCTTGCACAAATCGATGGACCCGTCGATGACTGCGCACCCAGGCGGGTAGGCAGGTTAGTCCGCCTCCCCAATTGGTCAGGTTCCCGAAGGAGCGTTCGATATCATCGCGTCGTCGCATCAGTGCCTGTCCAAACGCTCCGAAAGGTGCTTCCAACAACTCCTTTGAGCGCAATCGAGCTGGCGCCTGCTGGCGATGCCCCAACCCTTTGCCTCTCCCGAAAGGGCGTGGCGACACCAGCTGTAGATTGCCGCGCTGATCACAGATGGCATGCAGCTTGTTGGAATCATAATGACCGTCAGCCGCCACATAACCTTGCACCGGT